>DASWGL010000001.1:0-3087 GCA_036393735.1 Gemmatimonadaceae bacterium
GACGAGCTCGCGGCGCATTGGTCCGCCGCAGGTGGACACGTGTTGATGTTCGAGTTCGCGGACTCGCTACGATTGCCGCACGACATCATTGATCCGGATGAAGCCACCGGCAACACCAGCGTGACGTATCCGGTTTTCCTCTCCCTTCTCTACGGTTCGACACCGGCCGCGGAGCTTGGAGTGGGTGTTGTAAGGCCTTCACGCTGATTGTGCATGACTACGCGCGGGGGAAGCGGGAAGGGGAAGCGGGAGGCGGGAAGGGCCAAGCGGGAAGGGGTGAAGCGGAAGGAGAGGCGATTCCTCTTCCCTCTTCCCCCTTCCCGCTTCCCTCTATAGGTCCAGTAGCAGCTCGGTCTCCGTCGCAGGTACTGAATCCGGCGCCGGCTCCAGACATTCTGCGGAGTCGTTGCGCGCATTGTTGACCAGCTTGGAGATCGGGAAGAACTCCAGCTCGTCATTCTTGTGGTACGCCGATTTGCTGAGCAGCTCGAGCTGCCCGTGTCTCCGCTTTGGATCGAGCCACTCGTCGTAGGATTCCGGACCGAGCAGCACCGCCATCCGATCATGGAACTGTCTGTACCAGTCGTCTGCATCTTTGACGATGACTGTGCTCGACCACAAATCTTCACCGTCGGCTCGATCGTGCCAGCGACTCCACAGGCCCGCCATCGCGAACGGAATGCGGTCTCGATGACGAATGAGGTAGGGCGTCTTGCGTCCCTTCTCTCCCACCCATTCGATGATGCCGTCGACGACAACGAGGCAGCGCTGGCTGCGCCATGACTGCTCGAAGGTCGGCGCTGACGCGACCGTCTCGATTCTCGCGTTGAACGTCGAATACTGCGAGTCGAACGCGACGACGTCATTTCTGCTCTCGAGCTTCGAAGGTATGAAGTTCCAGTGCATCGTCCTCAGAACCCGCTCACTCAGGAATGGATCGTAGTAGACGGCCGGAATGTCTTCGTGCGGGTTCAGGTTGTAGCGCGGCCTCCAGTCGCTCGGGACGAACTTACGGGTGTAGCCGTAGAGTTTCTCGGTGATCCCATCGGGATTGATGACAGTGGCACGTCCGCACATAGATGCAACGCTATTGCATGTCGCGGTGGACGGCCAGTGGGTTAACTTGGGAACGTGGTGAGCTTCTCCGGCGAGAGAGGAACCAAAGGCCTTATGTCCGAGTTCTTTCAGGATCCGCCAAGGCTCGGCAATCAGTACGACGACGACGCGCTCCTCCGTGCGTACCTTCGCTGGCGACTGCCCCCGAAGATGCTCGCCGAGATCGAGCCGGACCTCCGGCGGCTTGGCCATCGCGCGGCCACCGATATTTTGGCGCTGGGTGAAGCAGCAGAAGCATCCCCGCCTCGACATGTCCCCTACGACGCATGGGGACACCGCGTCGACCGGATCGAGACGAGCGATGCCTGGCGTGAGCTCGACCACATCTCGGCCACGGAAGGAATCGTCGCCACGGGATACGAGCGCAAGCACGGAGCGCGCTCGCGCATCGATCAGTTTGTGCGCCTCTATCTCTTTGCTCCATCGTCTGCGTTGTACAGTTGCCCGCTCGCGATGACCGACGGAGCGGCGCGATTTCTCGAGGTTCACGGCGACGAGAGCACGCGATCAGTGTTCGCGCATCTGACGTCCCGCGATCCGGATGCGTTCTGGACTTCTGGCCAGTGGATGACGGAGCGCACCGGCGGCTCGGACGTTGGAACCACGTCGACCGTCGCACGGTGCGAGGAAGGTGACACGTACCGGCTTTACGGCTCGAAGTGGTTCACGTCGGCCACGACTTCGCAGGTCGCCATGACACTGGCGCGTGTCGAAGGTGGGCCCGCTGGCAGTCAGGGATTGAGCGTGTTTCTCATCGAGCTCCGCGACGGCGACGGAAGGCTTCGCAACATTCGCATCGAGCGTCTCAAGGACAAGCTGGGCACGCGTGCACTTCCCACCGCCGAGCTGATGCTGGAGGGCGCGCCCGCGCAGCTGGTAGGTGGCGCGGGTGACGGCGTCCGCAAGATCGCGACGCTGTTCAATGTCACGCGCGTGTACAACGCGATAGCGGCAGTCGCGGGGATGCGCCGTGCGATTGCGCTGGCGAGCGATTATGCGCGGCGACGGCGGGCGTTTGGGAAACTGCTCATCGAGCATCCGTTGCACGTCGAGACACTGGCGGACATGCAGCTCGAGCTGCGCGCTGCTTTTCTTTTGGCTTTTCGTGTCGTCGAGCTCCTCGGGAAAGACGAGGTTGGTGAGGCAACCGAATCGGAGTCGAGGTTGCTTCGATTCCTAATTCCGGTGGCAAAGCTCTATACGGCGAAGCAGGCGATTGCGGTCACCAGCGAAGCGCTCGAGGCTTTCGGAGGCGCCGGTTACTTGGAGGACAGCGGACTTCCCCGTCTGCTGCGAGACGCGCAGGTGCTGTCGATCTGGGAGGGCACGACGAACATTCTCAGCCTGGATGCGCTCCGCGCGATGGAGCGGGGCGACACACTTCCCGATTGGGCATCCGATGTCAAACGCCGATTGAGCGCCGTTAAAGCGAGCGCACTTTCATCGTGCACCGAGCAGATATTGCGCGCCGTTCACCGCATGGAAGAGTATGCCGCGCGCGCGGCGAGTGCGGGAAGCGAATTTCAGCAGGCGGGCGCGCGTGGATTCGCCTTTGCCGTCGCGCGCACCGAGGTAGCAGCGCTACTCGTTGAGCATGCGAACGCTGAGGCTGATCATGGAGCAACGATATCGGCCAAGCGATGGTGCGCTCGCGAATTGGAGCCACTCGTGGAGGCTGACGTGGAATATCGAGCCGGTTCTGTCGCGCTTGAAAACGGCGGTTAATCGGCGTCTGCAAACCATCTCGTTGGTCTAACACTGGCGCAGCGCTCACGTGGCATGACATCCGACGACTGCAGTTGCAGCCCCAAGACCCGAAAGAAATGGAGTCCCCGCAATAACTATTGAACGCGACGGAGGATATTTGCCTGACCTCCTCGCCACAATGCTCAAACCCGGCGCGGCCCCGATCGTGGCTCCAATCGCTGCTCGCAGTATCGCCGCACTCCGAGCACACCCTCGCTTCTCCGC
>DASWGL010000002.1:0-10764 GCA_036393735.1 Gemmatimonadaceae bacterium
TGATTTTCACCTACTTCCACTTCGCCGCCGACAAGGAGCTGACTCTCGCGCATTTGAAGAGCGGCGCCATCTGCATCGCTTACGAGACGGTGGAGGAGCAGTCACACGAGCTGCCCCTGCTCACGCCGATGTCGGAGGTCGCGGGCAGGATGGCCGTCCAGGAGGGCGCCAAATACCTCGAGAAGCTCTATGGCGGACGCGGCGTCCTTCTTGGTGGAGTTCCGGGCGTCGCTCCGGCCAAAGTGGTGATTCTGGGCGGTGGCATCGTCGGGATCAACGCGGCGAAGATGGCCGCAGGGTTAGGGGCGAAAGTCACCGTCCTCGATCTGAGCCTGGAACGTTTGCGCTACCTGTCGGACGTGATGCCGGCCAACGTCACACTCATCTATTCCAATCGTCATAACATCCTGGAGCAGATCTCCACCGCGGATCTGGTCGTTGGGGCGGTTCTGATACATGGAGCAGTCGCGCCGCGACTCATTCGCCGTGAAGATCTGAAGACGATGCAGCCGGGAGCGGTTATCGTCGACGTCGCCATCGATCAGGGTGGGTGCGTCGAGACCATCAAGGCTACAACGCACGAGAACCCAACTTACATCGTAGATGGAATCATTCACTACGGAGTCGCTAACATGCCTGGTGGTGTACCGCGTACTTCGACGCTCGCGCTCACGAATGCGACGTTACCGTATGCGAAGCAGATAGCAAACAAGGGATGGAAGCAGGCTCTCAAGGAAAACCCCGCTCTGAAAAAAGGACTCAACATCGTAGACGGAAAAGTGACATATCCCGCTGTCGCTGAGGCTTTTGCCTTGCCGTATACTCCACCCGATTCATATTTGAACTAATGCGCTGGCCATTCTTCAAGTCGGGCGCTCTTTTCCCGGCGAACGCGATCGCAGTCGATCTCGGCACCGCAAATACACTGATATACGTGAAGGGCGAAGGGATCGTGCTGAACGAGCCCTCCGTCGTCGCGCTCGATCGCGAGACGAAAAAAATCAAGGGCGTCGGCCTCGAGGCCAAGCGAATGCTTGGCCGCACGCCTGAAGGCGTGATCGCGATTCGACCGATGAAGGACGGCGTCATCGCCGACTTCGATGTCACCGAGAAGATGCTGCGCTACTTCCTGGCGCTCATCATCGAGAACCACGTGTTCAAGGTGAAGCCGCGCGTGATCGTGTGCGTTCCCTCCGGCATCACCGAGGTCGAGAAGCGCGCCGTTCGCGACTCCGCACTCGGCGCCGGCGCCAAGGAAGTCTTCATGGTTGCCGAGCCAATGGCTGCTGCGATCGGCGTCGGGCTTCCGGTTGAGACCCCGACCGGCAACATGGTGATCGACATCGGCGGCGGCACAACTGAGATCGCTGTCATCGCGCTCTCAGGCATTGTGAGCGATACGTCGATTCGAACCGGTGGCGATGAGATGGACATGGCGATCGTTCAATTCATGCGCAAGAACTACAACCTTCTCATCGGTGATTCGACTGCGGAGCAGGTGAAGATCCAGATCGGATCGGCGGCTCCGGTGGGCGACGAGAGGGAGATGGACGTAAAGGGTCGGGATCTCGTATCAGGCATCCCGAAGACGGTGCGGGTGCATTCGTCGGAGATCCGCGACGCGATACAGGAGCCGATTCAGCAGATCATCGATGCGGTGCGACGCGCGCTGGAGATCACTCCGCCCGAGCTCGCTGCCGACATCGTCGATCGCGGCATCGTGATGACGGGTGGTGGTGCTCTCATTCGCGGCCTCGATATCCTGTTGTCGCAGGAAACTGGTCTGCCGATCCACGTCGACGAGGATCCCTTGACCTGTGTGGTGCGGGGTTGTGGCCGTATACTTGATGATGAGGCGAAATACTGGTCCGTCCTAGCGACTTGAGGTAAAAGTTGGCCCGCGCCATCAGAAGCAACACTCGGCTCGATCTAATCGTTCTATCTACCTGCATCGTCCTGGCGCTCGCGGCCCGTGCTCTTCCGAACACGATGCGCGATCCCGTTGCGACTGCAATGCGGCGAACTTTTCTTGCTCCGCTCGTGATGCTCCAGGAAAGATCCGAGCGGGGTCGCCAGTCTCTGCTCCAGGCTGACGCCAAACAAGCCAGCATCGACAGTCTCTCGCTCAATGCGATGAAGGCCGGATCGCTCGAGAGCGAGAATGACCGCTTGAGAAAGATCATCGGGCTCGGCTCCCGGCTCCACTGGGGTTTCATACCGACCGAGGCCCTGCACGGCCGCGGAGTGAGGGACGAGACCACCGTGATACTCAGTGCCGGTTCGCGAGCCGGAGTGAGCAGACTAAGTCCGGTGATCGCACCCGAAGGTCTCGTCGGTGTGGTCGATCAGGTCGATCCCACGATGAGCCACGCCATGCTCTGGACGCATCCCGATTTTCGCGTCAGCGCGATGTCGCCCGACGGAACTGCGTTCGGGATTGCGCAGGCACATCTCACGGGATCGGCGACGGGCGGTTATCTGATCGAGCTGCGCGGGGTTCCATTCAGGGCGACGCTCAAACCTGGCGCTGTCATCGTCAGCTCCGGCTGGGGCGGCGTTTGGCCGCGCGGCATTCCCATCGGAACAGTTCTGGAAGAGATGAAGACCAGCGAAGGCTGGGCGCGCACTTATCTGCTGCGTCCGGCGGTGAATCCGTCTGACGTCTATTCGGTGATGATCCTGCGCCGCGACCGGCTCGCCAAAGGTTTCGACGGAGTGTGGCAAAACGCGACCCAGGTGGATCAGGCGACGCAGCGCATCGTCGTCTCCGGTGATTCGGCCGCCAGAGCTGCCGCACTCGCGGAGGCCGCGGCACGTAGAGCAGTGCTCGACAGCATCGCCCGCGCGAATGGTGGCGTTCCCCTCGGAGTAACCGACAGCGCAAAAGCGCCCGCCGTCGTTCCGAAACCAGCTCCCGTCCACAGAGCCGCGCCCGTTGATACCACCGCCCGCGTGCGGCGCGATACCTCGGCTCGCGACACGATCAGACGCGACTCCGTCAGAAAGGATACGATTCCGCATCGACCGGGAGCCGCGCGATGAACGCGGGCGGAGCGATTCGTGCGATAATCAGCTTCCTCATTTTCGTCGTTCTTCATTACACGCTTCGCCCCCTCCTCGGATGGCGCGCGCCGATGGACTTCCTGGTTCTAGCGCTGCTTCTCGCCGCAGTGAGAGTACGGCCGTCGACGGCAGCAGTGATCGGATTCGTGCTGGGCCTGATCTCCGATTCTCTGGCGCCCGATGCTCTAGGTGCCGGCGCGCTCGCGATGACGGTCGTCGGCTTTGGGGCCTCGTACCTCAAAGCCGTCTTCTTCGCCGACAATCTGGTGCTCAACGCCTTCTTCTTTTTCCTCGGGAAGTGGGTGTTCGACATCCTCTATTTCATCGGTGAGCAGCGATTGCACGGGTTCGAGCTGTTGCAGCAGCTCCTTCTCTGGTCCCCGCTCTCGGCGGCCGTTACGGCGGCCGTGGGCGTCCTATTACTGTTCATCATGCGTCCGCTACTCGAGCCTACTCCCACATGAGCTTTCATCCGAACGACGTGGCCCGCCGAGCGAGGATGAGCTCGATGGCGCTCTCGCTCGGATTCGTGCTGCTCGTCGGAGCGTTTTTCAGAACGCAGGTCATACAGAATAAGCAGTACGTGATGCAGTCGGAGGAGAACCGCCTCCGTCCCATTCCTCTGCCTGCGCCCCGCGGAATCATCTACGACCGGCACGGAGCGGTGATCGCGGAGAATCTTCCTGCCTACTCCGTCTCGATCACAGCGCCAAGCGTTGACAGTCTGCGCAGCGCGCTGGCGCAGCTCGCGCCGACGCTGCAGCTCGGGCAGAACGACATCAACAACGCTATCCGCCGTTATCGGCGTGCGCCGACGAGACCCACGGTCATTCTTCCTGACGCGTCCATCGACATCGTGTCGGTCCTCGAGGAACACCGTCTGGATTTCCCGAGACTGATCATCCAGTCCGTTCCGAAGCGATACTATCCCGACGGACCGATGGTGGCATCGTTCGTTGGCTACACCGGCGAGATCACCGAATCCGATCTCAACGACCCGAAGTACGCCACCTACAAGCCCGGGCAGGAGATCGGAAAAGCCGGCCTCGAGAAACAGTACGAGGCGATTCTGCATGGCAAGGAAGGCGTTCGCTTCGACGAGGTTGACGCGAGGGGCAGGCCAGTTCGCGGTGAGGGACCGAGACCTGATCTGAATCCTGTGGGCGCGCCCCCGCTCTACACGAACATCGATCTCGATCTACAAAAGTTCATGGTTGGCATCTTCGCCGATTCGTTGCAGGGTGGCGCGATTGCCATCGATCCGAATACCGGTGAGGTCCTTGGTCTGTACAGCGCTCCCAGCTGGGATCCGAACAAGTTCACTGGCGGAATACCGGTCGAGTATTACAAGCAGTTGCTGGAAGACAAGCGACGTCCGCTCGTCAACAAGGTCATTCAGGGCACGTATCCGCCCGGCTCGACCTTCAAGCTCGCTACTTCGATCATAGGACTGCAGGAGGGACTGGTCGGTGTGAAAGAGCACATGCCGGTGCCATGTACCGGCGGTTACCAGTTTGGCAACCGCTATTTCCGGTGCTGGGAGAAAAAGGGCCACGGCTCTCTCGATCTCGAGGGCGCGATCAAGCACTCGTGCGATGTGTACTTCTACCAGCTCGGGTTGAAGATCGGGCTCGCGAGATTCATCGCCGGCGGGATCAAGCTCACAATGCGGGACAAGTCCGGCATCGATCTGCCGGAGGAAACCCAGGCTCGCTGGCCGTACGCGATCGACTACTACAACAAGAAGTACGGTCCGCGCGGATGGAGCAATGCAGAGACGTTGAACCTTGCGATAGGGCAGGGCGCGAACTCGCAAACAGTGGTGAACATGGCGAAACTCTATAGCGCATTCGCCGCCAAAGGTCAGGCGCCGAGGCCGGAGATCGCTCACCTGGTGCCGCAGCGGAAGCAGGTATTCCAGCTTAGCCAGATACAGGACTCGGTGGTGCTGGAAGGGCTCAAGGCGGTGCTCGAAGCAGGCGGAACCGCGGGAGCCTCCGCGATTCAGGGTCTCACGCTCGCCGGCAAGACCGGCACCGCTCAAAACACTGGCGGAGCCGATCACGGCTGGTTCGTTGGATTCGCTCCTGCCGACAAGCCGAAAATCGTCGTCGCAGTTCTCTTGGAGTTTGGCCTTCACGGATCACGCGCGGCGCACATCGCGTCAGCCATCATCGGCCATTACCTGAAGGTTGGGCCAATAAAAGCAACGATGGACGAAGGATGATGAGTCGCCCGATCGTCTCGGATGTTCGCCTCCTCGCCGCGGCCGTTATTCTCTCCGTGTTCGGCGTGGCGATGGTCTACTCGGCGGGGCAGACCGATACACCGACTGCGGTCGCCAGTCTCTACAAGTCGCAGATCCTCTGGCTGCTGATCGGAATGGGCTTCGCTTACGCCGTCGGTCATTCCTCGGTCCGATTCATCGAGTGGATGACGACGCCGTTGTACCTGTTCTCGGTTTTTCTGCTCGGGCTCACCCTCGTGATTGGGAAGGGAGCCGGCACCGCCGCGAGCACGAAGAGCTGGCTCGCGATCGGAAGCCATCGCATCGGTCAGCCGTCCGAGATCGCGAAGGTGACGGTCGTTCTCATGCTTGCGAAAGTACTGTCCAACCAGCGTGAGACGCCCAAGTCGCTCCTCGATCTCTGGAAGCCGGCGATCGTCGTCGGCATCCCGTGGGCGATCATCATGCTTCAACCAGACCTGGGCACGGGCATCGTTTTCATCGGAATTTTCTTCGCGATGCTCTTCTGGGCAGGCGTGGCGTGGCCACTGTTGATTCTGATCGCCAGTCCGGCGATCAGTCTCATTCTCTCCTTCAGCGTCGGCTTGTGGGGCGCATGGTTCTTCATCCTGCTCGCGCTCGTTCTCTGGTACCGCCCGTACCTGATAGAGGGAATCGTTCTGATGGTGCTGAACGTCGCCACTGGCGTCATCGCGCCGATGATGTGGGAAAAGCTCGCGCCGTACCAGCAGAATCGGCTGAAGGTTTTCATCGATCCCTCCGCCGATCCGCGCGCATCGGGTTACCACGTCATTCAATCGAAGGTCGCGATCGGATCCGGTGGATTCTTCGGCAAGGGATTCACGCTTGGAACGCAGAAGCGTCTCGCGTTCCTTCCGGAGCAGCACACGGACTTCATCTTCTCGGTCGTCGGGGAGGAGCTCGGCTTTCTCGGTGTGACGATCGCATTGGCGCTCTTCCTCTGGCTTTTCCTCCGCATCACCCAGATTGCCGAGCGCGCGAACGATTCGTACAGCAGTCTGGTCGCGTTCGGTCTGATGTCGAGCTGGTTCGTTCACGTGCTGGTGAACGTCGGCATGACGTTGAACCTCATGCCGATCACCGGAATCCCGCTCCCATTCTTCAGCTATGGTGGCTCATTTCTTCTTGCCAGCTGGCTAGCCGTCGGGATTCTGATGCGCATCTCCGGAGAGGGCCGCGGAAGCGCCTTTTCCCTCAGCCGCTACTAATCCGCTGTGTCGTTCTGGGATCGTTTTGCGCACGGTCTGGTAGTTCTTCGCGCGCGGTCGGCACAGGGTGTCCTCTACGTCCGCTCGTCCTCGCCCCTGCGGCTTCGCCGCGTACGGCTGCCGGCTTCGCTCGGCGCCTGGGCTGCGGAGCGTCCTACGAGGACACCCAGCGCCTCCCTGCTCGAGAACGTTAACTGCTCTTGAGATCTTTGATCGCGGACAGTCCGAAGCGCCGAAGAGGACCCCTCACCCGACTGACCGGCGAAGAACCACGAAGTGCAAACCAAAAACGAAGGCGCCGCGATATTAGAGCTCTAAGCCCCAAATGTGCGGAGGAGCCGAGAGACCGTATCGCCTTGCCCGGTGCGAAGTTAGCTGCACTGACGTAAATTTCGCGGATGGCATGGTTCCGCAAGGAAAAGAAGCCCCGCCTACCGAGGCACGAAAAACACGAGATTCCGCCAGACGCCTGGGAGAAGTGTGACGCGTGTGGTCACACCGATCTTCGTGAGAAGTTCGTGCGGAATCTCAACGTATGTCCGAGTTGCGGCTTCCACCGCCGCATTCGCGCGAGCGAATACGCCGCGATCCTGCTCGACGAAGGAACCGCCGAAGAGACCGAGCTCGACATACGGTCGACGGATCCACTCGGCTTTCCCGAGTACCCGGCGCGCCTCAAGAAGGCGACAGGTGCCGCCGGAGATGGCGACGCGATTCTCACTTTCACCGGCCAGCTCGGCGGAATGCCGGTGTGTCTCGCGGTCATGGACTTCGCGTTCATGGGCGGCTCGATGGGCTCGGTCGTCGGCGAGAAAATCGCTCGACTCGGTCAACTCGCGATCGAGCGCAAGTATCCTTTGATCATCATCTCCGCGTCCGGTGGCGCTCGCATGCAGGAAGGTGTGCTCTCACTCATGCAAATGGCGAAAGCTGCGGCGATTCTTTCGCAGCTATCGGAGCGGCGCGTTCCGTATGTCTCGATTCTCACGAACCCGACTACTGGCGGCGTGAGCGCCAGCTTCTCGATGCTCGGCGACGCGATTCTGGCCGAGCCGGGAGCGGTGATCGGATTCGCGGGCCCACGGGTGATCAAGCAGACGATCGGACAAGAGCTGCCCGAAGGATTTCAGACCGCCGAGTTCCTGCTCGAGCACGGCATCGTTGACTCAGTGGTCCCGCGCTCCGAGCTCAAGGCAACGGTGGGGCAGCTGCTTCGCCACATGAGCGGGAAGCCGGCGTCGGCAGGGTGGACGACCTCCTGACACAATACAGCGAGGCGATCCAGGCTCTCTTCGCCCGCACCACCGGCGGCATCAAACCAGGTCTCGAGCGCACCGAAGCACTTCTCGCCAAACTCGGCAATCCGCAACGCAGGCTCTCCGCCATCCATGTCGCCGGTACCAACGGCAAGGGAAGCGTCGTTGCCACCTGTGAAGCGCTGTTACGTGCTCGAGGACTCGTAGTCGGGCGATACACCTCTCCGCACCTCGTTGATTTCCGTGAGCGCCTCACCGTCAACGGCAAGCCGATTTTCGAGGAGGAAGTCCTCGAGTTTCTCAAGCGCTGGATACCGACCGCCGAAGAAATGGGAGCGACCTTCTTCGAGGTGACGACGGCTCTCGCCTTCGACTGGCTCGTCAAGCAGGAGGTCGACATCGCCGTCATCGAGACCGGACTTGGCGGCCGCCTCGACTCGACGAACGTGCTCACGCCGCGAGTGGCAACTGTCACCTCGATTGGGCTCGATCATACGGATCTGCTCGGTGATACTCTGGAAGCGATCGCGAGAGAAAAAGCGGGAATCTTCAAGGCCGGCGTTCCCGCCGTGATTGGCGAACCGGCGCCGGCGATCCGCCAGCTGCTGGCCACAAGCGCGAGAGAAGCGGCGGCCGAACCCGTCGTGATCCTGGACGACGATTGCGCGATCAGCAACGTCGAAGTCTTGGCGAGTGGAACGTCTTTTACGCTCACGCGCGGCAAGGATGTCCTGCATTTAACGACTCCTCTTCTCGGTGAGCATCAGGCGCGCAACACAGGCACAGCGATAGCAACCGTCACGGCGGTAGGCAAAGAGTATCTGCCGCCGCCCGGTGAGATCTCGAAGGCGCTCTCCGGGGTTTTTCTTCCCGGGCGTTTTCAGCGCCGCGGACAGTTCATCTTCGACGTCGCCCATAATCCGGCCGGCGCCCGCACCGTCGCTGAGACAATTCGTGCCCTCGATCCACCGCCTCCGCGGACGGCGCTCGTTGCCGTTCTCGCGGACAAGGATTGGCGTGGAATCATCCGCGAGCTCGCTCCCGCGGTCGATCGCTTCCTCTTCACCAACGCTCCGTCCGCGCCGCCGGAGCGCAGGTGGGACCCCGCGGAGGCGCAATCCTTTGCGAAGTCGCAGGGATTTGAGGCCGATCTGGAACCGGAGTTGGATGCGGCGCTCGCACGCGGAGAGAAGCAGTCCGGAACGCTGCTCGTCACCGGTTCGTTTCACACTGTGGGCGACGCGATGTCACGCTTGCAGGTGTCTCCGTTCGCCGCGTAGCTTTCCTGAATGTCACAGGGAGCTTTACCAGGATTTCGAGACTTCTACCCCGAGCAGCTCGCCACCCGCAACTATCTGATGTCGGTCTGGCGCGATGTCGCGCGGAAGTATGGGTTCGTCGAATACGATGGTCCGCCCCTGGAGCCGCTCGAGCTGTACACCAGGAAGAGCGGTGATGAGATCGTCGGTCAGCTTTACGCCTTCACCGACAAGGGCGGTCGCGAAGTGGCGCTTCGCCCCGAGATGACGCCGACCCTGGCGCGCATGGTCGCGGCGAAAGCGAACGCGATGCGGAAGCCGATCCGGTGGTTTTCTGTTCCCCAGCTATTCCGCTACGAGCGGCAGCAGAAGGGGCGACTGCGCGAACACTTTCAGCTCAACGTCGACATCATTGGCGAAGCATCCGTCGCGGCGGACGCGGAGCTCCTCGCGGTCGCAATCGATGTGATGCGCGCGGTGGGTCTCACTTCGCGCGATGTTCGCGCCCGGGTCTCGGACCGGCAGCTTCTCACGGGCGTTCTTTCCGACGTGGGTGTAAAGAAGGCGGAGATGCCCGCCGTGTTCGCCGCGATCGACAAGACCGGCCGCGAGCCTCGCGAAGTCACGCTCGGCAAGGTCGAAAAGGCCGTCGCGAGCAAGGAAGCGCGAAGTGGCGTCTCGCGCATCCTCGCCAGCTCCACTGATCTCAACGCCCTTGCGGCGGAGTTTCGGCACTCGCCCGACGTAATGGAAACTGTCACGCACATGCGCGAGTACCTGAACTTTCTGGATGCGCTCGGCGTCGGGGACTGGATCGACTTCGATCTCTCTATCGTGCGCGGGCTCGCTTACTATACAGGGAATGTGTTCGAGCTGTTCGATGCGAAGGGAGAGTTTCGAGCAATCTGCGGAGGCGGACGCTACGACGATCTCCTCTCGACCATCGGAGGCGTGGATCTTCCGGCGCTCGGCTTCGGGATGGGCGACGTGGTGCTCACCGAGCTGCTACGGTCGCGGGACTTGCTTCCAACACCGGAGCTGGGAACCGAATATTGGGTAGCAGCCGACGACGAGTCGATGTTGCCGGACGTAATGACGGTCGCGGGGCGACTGCGCTCCAAATCGAGGAGCGTGGAATACGCGCTCAAGTCGCAGACGCTGGCGCGTCAGCTCAAAACTGCTTCCAGCGCCGGCGTAAAAAATGTGGTGCTGCTTCGTCGCGATGATTATGCAAATGGAAAGGTGACTGTGAAGACGCTGGCCGATGGATCCGAGCGCAGCGTGGCTCTCGAGGCATTCCTGAACTCATTGTAAGAACGCCATGGCAGAAGATAAGAAGCTGACCAAACGCGCCGAGGATTTCAGCGCCTGGTACAACGAAGTAGTGCTCAAGGCCGAGCTGGCGGACTACTCGCCCGTGCGCGGCTGCATGGTAATCAGGCCGCGCGGCTATGGAATCTGGGAGCGCATGCAGCACCAGCTCGACACAATGTTCAAGGAAACGGGGCACGAGAACGCCTACTTCCCGCTGTTCATCCCTGAGAGCTTCATGAAGAAGGAGGCGGAGCACGTCGAGGGCTTCGCACCCGAGACCGCCGTCGTGACTCACGGTGGAGGTAAAAAGCTCGAGGAGCCCCTGATCGTCCGTCCGACATCGGAGACGATCATCTACGCGATGTACGCCAAGTGGGTGCAGAGCTATCGCGACC
>DASWGL010000003.1:0-3851 GCA_036393735.1 Gemmatimonadaceae bacterium
CGTGACCCAGCCCAAAATGGGGACGGTCATCCACCGTGGACATGTAGCCTCTGTATGGCGATTGATAGAGGTATTGTTTTCGCCCCCCGCTCGTGAGAATCAAAGTTGATCCGATTCCGCGCCTGTTCAGGGAGTCGCCCTCGAGCTTTATACGCAGATAGTGGTGCGCATCGTCCGTGGGTTCGACGTTCTGATAAATAAAAGCAGGGGCGTCGATGTTGTTCACCACGAGGTCCAGCTTGCCATCATTGTCGAGATCAGCATACGCGGCGCCATAGGAGAAGCTCGGGCGGTCCAATCCCCAATCTTTGGTTTTGTCGGTGAATGTGAGGTCGCCGTTGTTGCGGAAGAAATAGTTGGAGACGTCGTAGGCGGGCAGCTCCTTCAGAAGCTTCAGCGCTTGCGCCGTATTTCCCCTTCGGCGGGCGGCAAGAGCTGTCGGCATGTAATCGAGATCGTTGACGGCCTTCGGATATCCGTTGCCGATGAATAGGTCTTTATAGCCATCATTGTCGAAGTCCGCGAAGAGTGGACTCCAGCTCCAATCTGTTGCCGCGACACCCGCGAGCGAGGCAATGTCGCTGAACACTACGTCACCGTCCTTGGTGATACCGTTATTCAGTTGCAGCACATTGGCGCCGTAGTCCTCGCGGAATCCTCTGCTGCGCAAGTCCTGCACGCTGCCGTAGGTCATGAAGCCGCTCATCCTTTTCCTGCGACTCAAGTCGTGCGGTTCCATGTCCACCTGCGCAATATCGGGCCAGCCGTCGTTGTTGAAATCGGCGATGTCGACGCCCATGCCCGCATTACTGGTGTGCTTCAGCCACTCGCCGCGCTTGTTGGTGAACGTCCCATCCCCGTTGTTGACGTAAAGGACATCGTTTGGCGTGCCATCGTTGGAGACATAGATGTCCGGCCACCCGTCTCCGTTGAAGTCGGCTACCCCCACGCCCAACCCGAAGCCGGCGTCCCGAAGGATGCCCGCCTCCTTCGACACGTTGGTGAATGTTCCATTGCAGTTGTTCCGGTAAAGCTCGTTATGGCTGCCGGGTGTTTCTCCGCGCATGCCCGACGGAAGATTTGATACGTCCCCGCGCGAGAAATCTTTCGGTGAATTTTCGAGCAGGAACAGGTCGAGGCATCCGTCGCCATTGTAATCCAGAAAAACGGCGTGGGTAGTGAAGCCGGTATCGGCGATTCCGTACCGCGCGGCTTCCTCGGTGAAAGTCCCGTCCTTGTTGTTGACGAAGAGGAGATTTGCCCGCTCCTCCGCCTTCGACCATTGGGGGCCGGACACGGAGACATAGATGTCCAGGTACCCGTCGTTGTTGATGTCCACCATCGTGGCGCCGGTGGCCCATCGGCTGGTGCGGACGCCCGCGCGCTCGGTGATGTCCTCGAACTTGAAGTGCCCTTTATTCCGGTATAGGCGACTCGAGACCATGTTGCCGGAAAAAAAGATGTCCGGCAATCCGTCATTGTCGATGTCACCGACCGCTACCCCGGCGCCGTTGTACACATAGGTGTACGTCTGAAAATTCAGAGAATCGTCAGTGGTGATAGTGTTCGCGAACGTGATGCCGGTTTGCTCCGGGCTCAGAAGTTTGAATAGCGGGTGATCGCCCTTTCCGGCGCAGCCGGCCAAACAGAGGATAGAGATCAAGCGTGCAAAAACGCGCCAATGATGCATCAGGCTGAGACCAGAGGTATTTTTTGGAATGAACCCACAGCTGCCTATTTCCCGCGTCATCAATCTGATTTCTGAAGAGTCCCAAAGGCTCTGGACGGTCGACGAATCTGAAGCCCGACGCAGGTTGCTCGCTAGTGACATGTCCGGAATCCTCAAAATTGACGGCTCCTTTGCCCTTGTTGCTCAGGACGGGGAACGAATCGTTCTGGCGCGAAGTCTCGACCGTCCGATGCGATACTTTCTCGCAAAGTCCACGGATGGACCAGTACTGATCGTAGCGGAGCGCATGGACGTGATCGCGGCCGAGCTGACGCGCCGTGGATGGGCCGACCAGTTCCACCCGAGCTACACGCGCATGGCGCCAGCGCATCACGTGACGACTTTGCGCCTGATCGGATGTCCGGACCCCAATCCCGTGCATCGTCGCTTTTTCGACCCGCCTCGCGGTACGCTGCCCGAGGATCTGGATCTCATCGGCCGTCACTACATCGAGGCCGTCTACAGCGAGCTGCGTCGCTGGCTCGCCGCGCACGACCCCGCGTCGCCGATCGGCGTTCCGTTTTCCGGAGGCATCGACAGCGGAGCGATCCTTCTCTGCCTGTACAAGCTGCTGCTGAATGAAGGCCAGTCTCCGGCACGGGTGAAGGCGTTCACTCTCTCAGTGGACGGCGAAGGACAGGACGCCCAACAGGCGCACGACTTCCTGAGTCGCACCCATCTCGAGATGCTCGGTGAGATCATCGACGTCTCCTCGAGCGCGCTCGACCCCCTCCGCGCCGTGGCCGTAATCGAGGACTACAAACCCCTCGACGTCGAATGTGCGACGGTGAACCTCGCGCTACTCGCCAACATTCGCGAGCGCTATCCGGACTGGCGCCTGCTGGTGGACGGCGATGGCGGCGATGAGAACCTCAAGGATTATCCCATCGAGGAGAACAGTGAGCTGACCATCCGGAGCGTCGTCAACAACCGCATGCTCTACCAGGAAGGTTGGGGCGTCGACTCAATCAAGCATTCACTCACCTACTCGGGCGGATACAGCCGCGGCTGCGTCCGAAGCTACGCGTGCGCGCGCGAATACGGATTCGAAGGCTTTAGCCCCTACACTCGTCCGTCCGTCATCGGGGTGGCCGAGGCGATTCCCTTCCCTGAGCTGACCGAGGGCTCGCACGAAAAACTGTACGCCCTCAAGGGCGAGATCGTCGCACGCGGCGTTCGCGCAGTGCTAGGGCTCGAGATGCCCGTCTTTCCCAAGCGTCGCTTCCAGCACGGATCGGTCGCGGCTACCCAAACCGCTCGGTTTTTCCCACAAGACGAAGCGCGCTACCGTCGCCATTTCGAGACACTGCACACAGCCGTCGTGTGAGCACGTCGGCGGCAGATCGGCGGATACGGAGTCTCCGCCCACCGAAGGTTCACGTAAGCGCGCACAAGGCACAGGGCGCGTTGCTCGAAGAGGAACGGCGGCCTGACGGGAAGATCGAGCGGGCGCTGACGGTCTTTCTCACCGGTGCCGAGTGCCCGTTCACGTGCTCGTTCTGCGACCTGTGGCAGTGGACGATCGACGGGCCGACCCCGCCCGGTGCCCTGATCAGTCAGTTGGAGAGCGTTCTTCAAGCGCTCGATGGCCCGGTGCCGGATCGACTCAAGATCTACAACGCCAGCAATTTCTTCGATCAGCGAGCGGTTCCGTCGAAGGATCTTCTCGGAATTGCGAGACTCTCAGCGTCGCTCGCGGCTGTCACGGTCGAGTCGCACGCCAACACCATCGGCGCCAACACGCTCGCGTTCGCTCGACAGATCTCTGGCCGCCTCGAAGTCGCCGTCGGACTCGAGACGATCCATCCCGTCGCGGCAACGTATCTCAACAAACGCCTCGATCTGGCGCGATTCGATAGAGCGGCGCGCTTTCTCTCGGAGAACGGCCTCGATCTCCGCGTCTTCGTTCTTCTCGGCGCACCGTACGTCCCCGCGGAAGAGTCGGTCGCGTGGACAGTGCGGACCGTCGAGTATGCGGTCGAGCGTGGCGCGTCGGTCGTCTCGATCATACCCGTGCGCGGCGGGAATGGAGAGATGGAACGTCTCCAGGGTTTGGGGCATTTCACGCCACCGACGTTGTCGCAGCTCGAGGAATCGCTCGACCTGTCCATGCAGTTCACGA
>DASWGL010000004.1:0-5078 GCA_036393735.1 Gemmatimonadaceae bacterium
CCCGAGGACGGAGACGCCGGCGGCCACGAGACCCGCCCACGTCGCCCACCGAAGAGGAACGGTTGAGAACGACGTGACGCCATCCAGCGCGAACCGCACCATCTTGCCCAGCGGATATTTGCTCTCTCCCGCGAAACGCGGACTTCGCTCGTAGTAGATTGGACACTGCTTGAAACCAACCCAACTGACCATTCCTCGGATGAACCGATGCTGCTCCGGCATGTCCCGGAGGATGTCGGCCACACAGCGATCCATGAGCCGGAAATCCCCCGTGTCGAGCGGGATGGGTACGTCGCTCATCAGATTGATCATGCGGTAGAAGGCGGCGGCGGATGATCGCTTGATAATGGTCTCGCCGGGCCGGTGCCGGCGAACGCCGTAAACCACCTGATATCCCTCGCGCCATAAGTCTACCATACGCGGAATCACCTCCGGCGGGTCTTGCAAGTCTGCGTCGATGAGGACGACCGCGTCCCCGCGACTGTGGTCTATTCCCGCCGTTACAGCCATCTGGTGTCCGAAGTTTCGCGCGAGCCGCACCACCCGCACCCTGGAGTCGCTCGCGCTCAACTCGTACAGGATCGTGGCGGTGCGATCTCTGCTGCCGTCGTCGACGTAGACAATCTCAAATTCTGTTTCGAGGGGCGCTAACGCGTCGAGCAGACGGTGATGCGTCTCCCGAAGTACTCCTTCCTCGTTGAAACACGGCACCACCACCGACAACATTGTGGCGGCCGCTCCAGGGCTCATCGATCGTGGGGAGCTACTCGCGTGCGGCATCCCTTGGCCGTTTTCGATCATGGTACGATCCGGTTATGGTGAGTTCTGTCGTGTCGATTTCGGAGACTCGGGCAAGCTGGTGGAAAAGGTCCACATTCGATTCGCCTGGAAATTCCACAGCAACACGACCGCGCTCGCAACGATTTGTGACGCGATGTAGTTCATTCCCACCAGATCCATACCTGCCGCCATCACGATCGCGTTCAGCCCAAGCCCACCCGTAGCGATCAGCGCAAAACGCTGGAGACCAGCGAGATAATCGACGTCGCTGCGAAAGGTGAAACGACGATTGGCCGTATAGTTGGCGGCGGCGCTCGTCACAAACCCAATGGATGATGCGAGCAACGGCTGGACACCGCCGTAAACCGTCAGCGTGAACAGGATAGCATACTGAAGAGCGGTGCCAAGTCCACCGACGATCAGGAATCGGCCGAATTGAAAGAGCACAACTGCGGGGGAGTGCCGGGCAGAATGCGTCACGATCAGCTACGACTCGCAAGAGCGGCAATCACACGCTCGCCGGCGTGCCCGTCCCAACCCTCCGGACGCGGGGCGGTCGTGGGGCGGGTCACCCGCCGTAGCTCCATTACCAAGTCGGCCGGATGCGGAACAAGACGGTTCGTTCCTTCGGTGATCGTAATCGGCCGTTCAGTGTTGGGACGCACTGTGAGGCAGGGAATTCCGAGCACTGTAGTTTCTTCCTGGAGACCACCCGAATCGGTGACCACAGCGAAAGCATTCTCGACTAGATCGAGCATCTCGAGATAGCCAACTGGCTCGAGCATTCGCACGCGATCCATCCTGAGTCCCGCATCTTCTAGGCGCCGCCGCGTTCGCGGGTGCGCCGGGAACACGACCTCGCGCTCCAATGCGATCTCGCTGAGAACGTTGGCGAGCAAACGTATGCGCTCTGGGTCGTCGACATTCGACGGTCGATGTAGAGTGACCAAGACCGCCGATCCATTCACGCCTATCTTCTCGCGAAATCCCGTCGCCCGAGCGGCCGGCAGGGCGTAGAACAGGCTGTCGATCATAACGTTTCCCACAAACTCGATCTCGTCGTCAGGCTCACCCTCGGACCGAAGCTGGGAGTCGGCATCGCGTGATGGCGTCAGGAGCAAATCGGCCAGACGATCGGTGACGATGCGGTTGATCTCCTCCGGCATAGTGCGGTCAAAGCTGCGCAGACCAGCTTCGACGTGAGCGACACGCATCCCGAGCTTGGACGCTACGACAGCCGCTGCCATGGTAGAGTTCACGTCGCCGTAGACGACTACCCAGTCCGGTTGCTGCTCGAGGAGCACCGGCTCAATGCGCTCAATAATCCGTGCGGTTTGCACGGCATGGGTATCCGAGCCGACCGCCAGATTGACGTCTGGAGGAGCTATCCCCAGATCGCGGAAAAATCGGTCGGACAATGCGTCGTCGTAATGCTGACCGGTGTGCACCACGACTTGCGCCACGCCAGCTTCCCGGCCGGCTCGATGCACTGGCGCGAGCTTCGGAAGGTTCGGGCGCGCACCCACAACGTGGAGAAGCTTCACCTTCGGTCGAACCGGCAGGCGAGCTCTTGGGCGTGCTGCGTCGTGTCTAACGTGACGGTCTCGGTCAGCACTGGCCTCCCAAGCGGTATGCGGGGTTGACGTCCTCTAGAATGAGAGCGGAAAGTGCAAATGAGACGCCGCATTCTCGCTCTATCCCGACCGCGGTCGGCGTTGATGCAATGCGTTGTCGCGACTAGACTTATAGGGAGCGTTCAAGTGGTTTCCAACCGGCAGCATGCTGCGTCACTGTGGTCTGTGTCGCGTGGATGCAACAGGGCAGTCGCGTGAGTAGTCTGTCCGTGATTGCGCGAGAGTGGCCAAGCGAAACGGAAACGCTGGCCTTAGAATCCATGTCAAGCCCATGAAACAAATGCTTAACGACGGCACGTCCCCTAGGCCCATGGAACCGTTGCTCGGTGGCGCTCACATGCAAGTCACACTATACCTCGACACCGATCAGGATCTCTATCACACGTCCTACGTGCACGCTGGAGTCTTTGGGCTGGCCGCGCACAGTGACGTCGAGCTCGAGCTGCGAGCGCCGACAACCGATACCTGGCGCAAGGCCCGCGCTGGCAGTGTGTGTGTTTTCCTCGACGTGCGCGCTCCCGACGGGACCCTTCTTCCGCTCGCCATCGACCTGCGAGATCGCAGCAACGTCTTCGATGAGAGCGTGCTCGAGAACGTCGCAGTGTATTTCAAGCGCAGTCACCATCTCGCGGACGTCGCCAAGCTGTCTCCAGCGCTCCGCGAGAAGGTTCTGCCATTCGGAATGAATTTCGTCTGCGCGAACGCGCCCTCTGCCAGCGCGGTTTCCGCGCAGGTCCTTCGCCGCATTGCGTTGAAGGTCTCTGGGCGCACAGGCGGTGCCGGCACCGTGAAGTCGCTCATGCGCAAGCTGTACGACTATTGGCGCTACCGACGCGAGTCCGATTACACAGCTGCCCCCGACACGCCGAAGACTGCTGCGGTCCTCTTTCAAACGCGAATTTGGGAAGATCATGAAGCTCGCTGGGACGATCCGGACGCGATCAATGACCAGCGAGTGCGTCTCGTACGCGCGCTGAAGCAAGGACTGCATGAACGGTTCTGCGGCGGCCTCGTTCCGACACCGCTGGCGCTGCGGCGTCACCCCGACCTCGTCACGGAGCGGCGGGTGTCCCCAGCGGCTTTCGCGCGGTGGCAGCGCGGCTTACTGATCGGCGTGTACACCCGGGGATTGCATTACTCGACGGCCTGGAAGCTCGGTGAGTATTTCGCTGCGTCGATGTGCGTGGTGGCGGAGCCGCCGAGAAACCAGCTGCCGGTGCCGCTCACCGAAGGCGTGGAGTTCCTCGCTTTTGCTTCACCGGACGAGTGCATCTCGGCGTGCGAATCCATTCTCGCCAATCCCGATCTGCAACGTACCATGCGCGCAGCCGCGTACGATTACTACCAGCGTGAGGTCGCGCCGGAAGCGCATTTGCGATCGTGTCTCACCCGCGCGATCGCGCTTCAAGAATCCGTGGCAGCAGGGCCGTAGCTGAAGCGTCGCCCGTCCGCTCTCCCGAAACCAGCATCGTCATCGCGGCGCACTATGCGTTTGCAATCAGACGATTTCACGTTCGGGCATTCGCTCAATGCTGGCGTCACGGGGCGCGGGGTTTCCTCATCGCGATCGTTTCTGCGCACGCGATACATACGGATGAAAACTGGCTCGAGCGTCTCGTGTCGCCGCTGCGGCCGCTGGATACCGCCATCGTCTTCGGAGGACAACGCGGCCGCCCGATGTCGAAGTTCGCCGAGGCGCGGGACATCGAGCGCGTTTTTCCCGACAAGCCGTTGAGATGGACGATGACCACGTCTTCGTCAACAATTTCATGGCCGGACTCGGCCTCATGGTTCAGACAACCCGAACCAAAGAACAATCGTCGTGTCGACGTCAACGAACGTCGCCAACCTCATCCTCGAGAAGGAATCCACCTGCTCATCGACGCCTTCTCGCGCATCGAGCACCGGAGGCGCGTCTCTACATCATGGGAGGCGCGGCTGGCTTTCCCGGCAGCGTTTTTCTACCTTGTCTACATTCATCACGGCAACATGCCGGGATGAAACTCTTAAGGACTGCTGAAAAAGCTATGGAACTCGTGACCCCCTACGATGGCATCCCGCGCAATCCAATCAAGCGAATAGCTAAGCGGATTCTCGAGCTGGCCGTCCATTTGGTTCGAGGGGTTCCGGGTTATGATCGCGTCGTGCGAGCGGTCGACACCCTCACGGGTGCCGATGGGTTCGGCTGGCAGCGCAAGATTATGTATGAGGAGACCAAACGACTGGTCGAGCAGCTCCGGCCCGAATCACTGGATGCTCTTGAAATATCAGGCGTCCGCTGGGGGTCCCTGGTCAAGTTCAAGAGCTTCAAGTCGGTCGATTTTCCGGAGTACGACGTGTGCGTTGCCCCGCTACCGGAACAGTTCGATCTGGTAATTGCCGACCAGGTTTTTGAACATCTGCTCTGGCCGTATCGCGCCGGCAAGAACGTTTACGAAATGGTCCGACCGGGCGGCCACTTTCTAGTGATGACACCCTTTCTCGTCCGAGTCCACGCGCATCCCACAGACTGCTCGCGCTGGACCGAGACAGGGATTCGCCACTTACTGGCTGAATGTGGGTTTCCTGTGCCTCTGATTCGAACCGGGTCCTGGGGGAACCTTAGCTGCGTGCGGGCGGAGTTGACTCGGTTTCGGAAGTACCGCCGTCTTTTTCACCACTCAC
>DASWGL010000005.1:0-3607 GCA_036393735.1 Gemmatimonadaceae bacterium
AAAGAGAAGTAGATCGCACCAGTCCTTCCCTGATCGGCGATGAGAATATCGAACGCGGCGTCATACGCATCCTCACCGCGCAGCTTCCCGGCATCCGTCAGAAGCATCCCTTCATACTTCTTTAGAGAATCAGCGCGGACGTCGTTGATCATCGTTCGAGCCGCGGTCCGTATTCCTGAAGCGCTATCCTGGCCCAGCTCCGCCTTGAGCCTGGCGCGCACGGCCGGATCCTTCAGCCGCATCACCAGAGAATCGGAGCCGCCTTCCTGCACCCAGGTGTTGAGCATTGCGGCAAGACCGGTCGCGCTGGCGATGTAGGGATATTGGTCCGCCGTGATGTCGACTCCGGCGGCGCGAGCGGAGTCAATTAGCGCGACGGCCTGCTGCATCAGGGGCAGCGATCTGGATTTGATGTGGCGAATCTCCGCCCACGTGCCCGCGCCGGCCGCAATCTGGATCGTCTCACGGACCGCATCGACGAGCCCATTGCCTTCGTTCCGGATGTGCGCCGCATAGCCGCCCTTGTACGGCGTCACGTATCTGGTGAGTGCGATCAGCTCCTCGGTCGAGAAAAACGTGCTCGGCAAATAAATCAGACCAGTTCCGAGTCCGACCGCCCCATCACGCATCGCCGAGTCGATCAGCGCGCCCATCTGCTTCATCTCGGCGTCGGTGGGATGACGGGTGACATCGCCCATCACGGCTTGGCGAACGGAGCTGGTGCCGACGTACGTCCCGAGATTTATGGCGATTCCTGTTTTCTCGAGGTGGGTGAAGTACTCTCCGAGCGAGCGCCACGGATACTTGGGATCGGGCTGCTCTCCGAGCGCGACGTTCGGCCACGCCGAGTGAACTTCTCCCGTGATCTCGCTGGTGATTCCCTGGGTGATCTTGGACACCGCGTGCGGGCCGCGCAGAATCGAGAATTCCGAGTGGCCGAGCATGTCGATGAACCCCGGAGCGACGACCTGCCCGCTGGCGTCGATTACACGCCGTGCGTTGAGACCCGGGATCGACGGCCCAACGTAAGCGATGCGGTCACCAAATGTGCCCACGCTCCCGCGATACCACGGATTCCCGGTGCCGTCGACGATTCTCGCGTTCGTGATCAGGACGTCGTAACGGGTTGCGGCCGGACCGCGGGTCTGGACTGATGCGCACGCCGCAGTGAGTGTGATCGCTAGAGCAGAGACGACTCTGGTGATTCGCATTCGTGTTTTTTGTTTTGTGGGGAGTATTTGGATTTGCTCGTGGCCGCCCGCCGACCCGCCCAAAGCCCCTGGCCGGTAGTCGTAAGTTTGTCGTAACAGCCATGGAAGAAAGGAGGACTACGAGATCTTCTGCTACGAGATCTTCTGCGTCTTCTTTTTCAGAAAGTCCATCAGGATGAACTGACCCAGAGTCATGGTATTGGTGAAGTACGCCTTGCCCTTGCTGATCTCGGAGACGCGCTTCACGAATTCCACCAGCGCCCGGTCGCGCGCGAGCATGAAGGTATTGATCAGAATTCCCGCTCGCCGGCAGTTAGCAACTTCCCGCAGCGTCGTAGCGATCACGGTAGAGTCCAGTCCCATTGAATTCTTGTAGATCTGTCCATTGGGCATGGTCATCGCGCTGGGCTTGCCGTCGGTGATCATCACGATCTGGCGCATGTCCTTCTTCTGCGCCATGAGAAGCCGCCGCGCGAGCTTGAGACCTTCAGCGGTGTTGGTGTGATACGGACCCACCTGCGCCTGCGGCAGCGTAGAGAGCGGGATCTCCTCGGCCGAATCGTGGAACAGAACTACCTGAAGTGTGTCGCCGGGAAACTGTGTCCGAATGAGATGTGTGAGCGCCAGGGCGACCTTCTTGGCCGGGGTGAAGCGATCCTCGCCGTAGAGGATCATCGAGTGGGATGTGTCGAGCATCAACACCGTCGCGCACGACGAGCGGTACTCCGCCTGTCGCACCATCAGGTCGGAGTAATCCAAATCCATCGGCACTTCGATCGAGCCCGTGCGCGCGAGCGAGTTCTTGAGCGTCTCGTTCACATCGATGTTGAGCACGTCACCGAATTCGTACTCCTTGCTGTAGCCATCGGCTTCAACGCCCGTGGCGAGATGCGGTGTGTCGTGGGAGCCAAAGCTCGATTTTCCAAGCGAGCTCAGGATGTGGCGAAGGCTCTTGTATCCGAGGAAGTCGATTCCTTTGTCGGTGAGATTGAACTGGACGCTTTTGGATGCGCCGTGGGCGATGCTCCCGCGCCCCGTGACGGGCTGATGACCGGCCGGCACCTGCGGCGGAGCCTGAAGATTCAAGTATCCCTCTGCCGCCAGCTTCTGGATCAGGCTGTCGAGCAGCTCGCTCAACTTCTCCTGGGATTCCTTGGTGCCGTCGCCGCGCAACGCTTCCAGCAGCTCGGGCGTGAACTGTCCGCTCTCGATCAGCGCGTCGAGAATTGCCTGACGCAGCCCTTCGACGGATCGATCGGGCTCCGAATCGAAATCGTCGAAGTAGGGATTGAAACTCTGTCCGCCCGCAAACCCCGACTGCAGCAGAAAATCCGCGAGCTTGTCGAGAAGCGCCTGGAGATCGACTGCGTCAGCCGCTTCCGGGCTGAACTTCGAGTAGGTGTGGAAGCGCATATCTCTAACATACAACCCGAGCGTTGGGCGTGTATAATCCTCAGCAATGCCCCTGACCCCGGCGCGGCGAGCAAGACGACCCATCAACCCCTTCAGGGCGCTGCA
This sequence comes from Gemmatimonadaceae bacterium, assembly GCA_036393735.1. Classification (GTDB taxonomy): domain Bacteria; phylum Gemmatimonadota; class Gemmatimonadetes; order Gemmatimonadales; family Gemmatimonadaceae; genus UBA4720. The sequence continues at coordinate 2,730 of DASWGL010000005.1, forward strand.
GGTCCATCGGAATTTCAGATTGTTCTGGACCGGTCAGACCGTCTCGCTGATCGGGACCTGGATGCAGCAGGTCGGACAGGGATGGCTGGCGCTCGAGCTGACGAACAGCGCGTTCATGGTCGGACTGGTGAGCGCGGCCGGCAGTTTTCCTGTGCTCCTTCTCTCGCTTTACGGCGGCGTGGTGGCCGACCGGCGCAGCAAGCTCCGCATCGTCATCATCTGCCAGGCGCTGCTGCTCATAGAGGCGGCCGCACTCTGGTGGTTCACGTGGGCCAGTCGGATCAACATCGGATGGCTGCTTGCACTGACGACACTCGGAGGCGTGATCTCGGCGTTTGAGATTCCGGCACGGCAGGCCATGATCGTGGAGCTCGTGTCGAAGGAGGATCTGGTCGACGCGATCGCGCTCAACTCGGGAGGCTTTAATCTCGCGCGAATTGTCGGTCCCTCGATCGCGGCCATCATTCTGGCGAAGTTCGGTCTGGCCTGGTGCTTCGGCATCAACGCGCTCAGTTATTTCGCGGTGCTCGCCAGTCTCGGGCGGATCAGGCTGCCGCGGTGGACGCCCGTTCAACACCTCGTCTCTCCCGCCGAGCAGCTGAAGCAGGGACTGAATTACATCCGCAGCTCGCGCTCAGTGTCGGGCCTGATGGGTGTAATCGCAGTGTATTCGATATTCGGATTTCAATATCTGTCGATGATGCCTGTCGTCGCGCGTGACGTGCTGCACACGGGGGCGAGCGGTTACGGGTTGCTGCTGACTTTCGTCGGCATCGGTGCGCTCACCGGAGCACTCTCGCTCGCGGGACTGGGGGCGCGTATCCGCCGCGGTCGCTTGTTCAACGCGACCGCCTACGCGTTTGCCGGACTCACGATTC
>DASWGL010000006.1:0-6416 GCA_036393735.1 Gemmatimonadaceae bacterium
GTGTTCGACCTCGAGGTCGGCTCCGAGAATCCGGACGACGTGATCAGGTTCTGCCAGCTGCTCGAGCCGACAGTCGGGGGAATCAATCTCGAGGACATTCGGGCCCCCGACTGCTTTTACATCGAGGAGACGCTGCGGAAGACGATGAAGATTCCTGTCTTCCACGACGACCAGCACGGTACGGCGATCATCTCCGGCGCGGCTCTGCTCAACGCACTCGAGATCGTGGGAAAGAAAATCGAAAAGGTCCGCGTAGTGTTCTCGGGCGCGGGTGCCGCCGCGATATCGACAGCCGAGCACTATGTCAGGCTCGGCGTGCCGCGTGAGAACATTCTTCTTACCGACCGCCAGGGCGTCGTCTATGAGGGTCGGCCCGGAGAGCTCGACCCCTACAAGGCGAAGTTCGCGAGTAAGACCAAGGCTCGCTCGGTCGCCGAGGCACTCGCAGGCGCAGACGTCTTCGTCGGACTGTCGGTGGCGGGCGCCATCACGGGAGAGATGGTGGCGAAGATGGCGAAAAAGCCCATCATCTTCGCGCTCGCGAATCCGGAGCCGGAGATACTTCCGGACCAGGTCCGTGCCGTCCGCTCCGACGCCATCATCGCCACCGGACGCAGCGACTTTCCCAACCAGGTCAACAACGTCCTCGGGTTTCCCTTCATCTTTCGCGGCGCGCTCGACGTACGCGCTACGCAGGTGAACGAAAACATGAAGATGGCGGCGACACGCGCGCTGGCCGCGCTCGCAAAGGAGGACGTGCCTGACAGCGTGTCGCGACTATACGGCCTGCGCTCGGTGAAATTCGGACCCGATTACCTGATCCCCTTCCCCTTCGATCCTCGGGTGCTGCTCTGGGTCGCGCCGGCCGTTGCCTGGGCCGCTGTCGCAAGCGGCGTCGCGAAGGAGATGATCGACCTCGAGCAGTACCGCGAGCAGCTCGAAGCCCGGCTCGGGCGCGCGCGCGGAATCATGCGCGGGATCATCAATCGCGCCGTGCGCGATCCGAAACGGATCGTGTTCCCTGAGGGCGAAGAGCCGAAGATCATTCGCGCCGCGCGGATGATCGTCGATGAAGGCATCGGCTCTGCCATTCTCCTTGGCCAGCGCGCCAACATCGAGCGCGCCGCAGGCGAGAATCACATTTCCCTCCGCGACATCGCGATCGATGATCCGGGCACGTCCGAAAAGCGCGACAAATACGCGGACTATTTATGGAACCGCCGCCAGCGCAAGGGACTCAGTCACGGCGAAGCGCATCAGCTTCTTTTCAACGGGAACTACTTCGGATCAGTAATGGTCGCGTGCGGCGATGCCGACGCGCTCCTCGCCGGCGTTGGAATGCATTACCCCGAGACCATTCGGCCGGCGCTCCAGGTTATCGGGCCCCATCCAAAGGCCGAGATCGTGAGCGGCCTCTACATGCTCGTCTTTGAGAAGCACGTTATCTTCTGTGGAGACACGACCGTCAACATCGATCCCACCGCTGAGCAGTTGGCTCAGATTGCCTATTCCGCGGGCAGGATCGTGCAGACTTTTGGCATCACGCCGAAGATCGCGATGCTGTCGTTTTCCAACTTCGGATCCGTGCGCCATCCGGAGGCGGAGAAGGTTGCGAAGGCGGTCGCGATTCTGAGGAAGCGCGATCCTGCACTCGTCGTCGATGGCGAGATGCAGGCGGACACCGCCATGGACGAGAACATCCTCCGCTCGGCGTATCCGTTCAGCATGCTGAAGGAGCGGGCGAACGTACTGATATTCCCCAACCTGAGCGCCGGGAACATCGCGTACAAGCTTCTCCACCATTTGGGCGGCGCCACGAAAATCGGCCCGATCCTGCTGGGTATGAATCTTCCCGTGCACGTGCTGGAGCAAGGCGCGGACGTTCAGGATATAGTGAATATGGCCGCCGTCGCGGTGATCGACGCCCAGCAGCGGACCAACGAGAGGAAGGGCGCGTAATGGCAACCGAGATAAAGCCTCAGCGCAAGCAGGTCGTGCGCGAGAGCAGCATTGGTTTGAGCAGGCAGGGACTCAGCCCCCGCGGCGAAGTCCACTGGAATTTGATTGCGCCCGAGCTGTTTCAGGCGGCGGCCCGCCGTAGCGAGGGCGAATTTGCGGACATGGGTCCCTTCGTCGCCGTTACGACTCCCCACACCGGACGCTCTCCAAACGACAAGTTCGTCGTAAAGGATCCGACTTCGGAGAAGGATGTCGACTGGGGCAAGGTCAACCACGCTCTGTCAGCTAAGAAATATCAGCTGCTCCTCGACGACGTCCGCAATTATCTGAATGAGATCCCCGAGCTGTTCGTCGAAGATCTGTACTGTGGCGCCGATCCATCATACCGGTTGTCGGTCCGCTACGTGTCACCCGACGCGTGGCACATGGCGTTCGTGCGCAACATGTTCATCCGCCCCGAGTTGAGCGACCTCCCGACCTTCGATCCGAACTTCACGGTTCTTCACGCACCCGAGTTCGAGGCTGATCCCGCGCACCATGGTACGCGCTCGGGTACGTTCATCGTTCTCAACATCGCCGAACGCACGATTCTCATCGGAGGCACGCGTTACGCTGGAGAGTTGAAGAAGGCGATGTTCACCGTCATGAATTATCTGCTTCCGAAACAGGGCGTGCTCTCCATGCACTGCTCGGCCAACATCGGAAAGGCCGGCGACACCGCATTGTTCTTTGGCCTTTCCGGAACGGGCAAGACGACGCTTTCAGCCGCTCCGAATCGCGGCCTCATCGGCGACGACGAGCACGGATGGTCGGAGAACGGCGTTTTCAACTTCGAAGGCGGCTGTTACGCGAAGGTGATCAACCTCTCACCCGAGAGCGAGCCCGACATCTACCGGACGACGCAGATGTTCGGCACGGTGCTCGAGAACGTCGTGCTCGATCCCGCGACGAAGAAGGTACGGTTTGCGGATCAGTCGATCACGGAAAACACCCGCGCTTCGTATCCGCTCCACTACATCAAGCATCACGTCAAGGGCGGGCGCGGTGGACACCCGAAGAACGTGGTCTTTCTGACGGCGGATGCGTTCGGGGTGCTGCCGCCGATCGCCAGGCTGACTCCGCAACAGGCGATGTACTACTTCCTTTCCGGCTACACGGCGAAGGTGGCGGGAACCGAGCGCGGCGTGAAGGAGCCGCAGCCGACGTTCAGCGCGTGCTTCGGAGCCGCCTTTCTCGTCTGGCACCCCACCAAGTACGCGAAGATGCTGGGCGAGCTCCTTCGCAAGCACCAATCGAAGGTCTGGCTCATTAACACCGGGTGGAGCGGAGGACCGTACGGAACGGGCAAGCGAATCGACCTGGAGTACACACGCGCAATCGTCAACGCCGCGCTCGCGGGCGACCTCGACAAGGTGAAGACTCAGACAGATCCTTTCTTCGGTCTGGCGATTCCCATCGAGATCAAAGGCGTCCCGGCGAAAGTCCTGAATCCGCGCGAGACCTGGCCGGATCCAGCCGCTTACGATGCGCAGGCAAAAAAGCTCGCTGGCATGTTCCGCGAGAACTTCGAAAAGATCGGCAACGTGGACGCGGCGACCAAGAACGCCGGCCCGAAGGGCTGACGCTAACCCGGCGCGAGAGACGGGCGGTGCGCTTCGAGATTCTGCGCGACCCCGTCTGGAACAACATTCGTGTCGACGAGCTGACGCTCAAGCTCGTCGATACCGAAGTCTTTCAGCGGCTCAGATACGTACGCCAGCTTGGTTGGACCTATCTCGTTTACCCTGGCGCCACGCACTCGCGATTCGAGCACGCACTCGGCACGCATCACCTCTCTCGTCGCACTCTGGCGCTCCTTTGCGAGGCGGAAGACTCGACGTCGATCGGTGAAATCGACCAGGCGATAGTCAGATCGGCGGCGCTCCTTCACGACGTGGGCCACTACCCGTTCTCGCACGCGCTGGAGGAGATCGGAGCACTCCACCACGAGGACGTCGCGCGGCCACTAATTACCGAGGGGAGCGTCGCGTCTCTCCTGTCATCGCACCTGGGCAAGGACGCTCCGCTCAAGATCTTCGACCTTATACGCGGGCGGAGCGAGAATCCGTTGCAGGGACTCATCTCCGGCTCGCTCGATCTCGACAAGATCGAATACCTGAAGCGCGATGCGTTCATGTGCGGCGTTCCGTATGGAGAGATCGATGTGGATCGACTGACGAATTCGCTCGTCCTGGTCGACGATCCGGAAACCGGCCGGCGCGCGCTGGGTGTGCAGGAGAAAGCGCTGTCGGCTCTGGAGTCGCTGCTCTTCGCCAAGTACCAGATGTACCGGAATGTGTATTGGCACCACGCGGTGAGAAGCGCAACGGCAATGTACAAGCGACTGGTGGAGGATGCCGTGAAGGCGGGAGTCGTGGACGTTCAATCCCTGGCACGTCACACCGACGAAGGCTTGATGCACACGTTGGAGAGTGACAGGCCGACGCCGCTGCTCGTCGCGCTCAAGGAGCGGAAGCTTTACAAGCGCGCGGCGGAATGGCCAGCAGCGGAGCTCGATGATGATGTGGTCGAATGGATTGCGACCGACAGGAAGCGCGTCGCCGAAGCGGAAGACTCCCTCGCAAAGGAGTTCGGACTCGCGCCCGGTGAGCTGCTGCTGGATTATCCGGTCAAGACGCAGATGTTGGGACTCGACATTCCGGTCCTGAGGCGCAGCGGCAAGGTCGAGCGCCTCACGGGCGAGGGCTGGATCGGAACCATCAATCTTCCTTCCCTCTCTGAAGAGTTGTACAAGAGCGCGAGGTGGCTGCGCGTCTTTACGGCGAAGCGCGCCAGCCTGGAGCCGCGGCGACTTCTCGACGCGCTGGAACGATCGCGCTGACCGATCGTTATAAGATGGATGCGCGCGCAGAAATATTTCGCCGCGCCAGCCGTCGCTTTACTGGTTGCCGGCTGCGCGATTCCCGTTGGGACACCGGCGCCTTCGCCGTCGAACCGGGTGGGCGCGAGCGCGGGCAATTACAGCGCGACAGAGGCGCGCATCTTCGATCTCATCAACGCTGAACGGCAGCATCGCGGGTTGCCCGCGCTCGTCTACAACGCGCAGCTGGATCGAATGGCGAAGATCCAAGCCGAGAACATGGCATACTTCCAGAAAATGGCGCACAAAATCCCCGAGTCGCAGCTGCCAACACTCGGCGATCGCGCGCGCCATGTCGGGTATCCATTCGGTCGCCTCGCTGAGAACGTCGCGTTGGGCTATCCCAACGCGGAGACAGTCGTCCAGGGCTGGATGAACTCGAGCGGCCACCGCCGTAACATTCTCGACGGCAGTGTGGAGGAGACTGGAATCGGCATCGCGAGATCTTCAGCGGGCGGCCTCTACTACTGCCAGGTCTTCGGGAAACGGCTAACCTCGCTGTAAGGGGTGCCGGGCTGGCGACGTATGTTTACAGGAGCCTTTCCCACAGGCTAACTCAAAGGCCCTAAAGGGATTGGAGCTGAAGTGTGGATGAGGTCACTAAATGTGACCTCGGGCTGACGAGAACCGTCCTATTGGCATCAGCCGACTCACGTTCGCAGCCACCCTCCTGCTCGCAGTGTCCAGCTCGTCCGTCGCCCAGCAGGCATCATTTTCGGCCAACGATACCGGCCCCGTCTCTGACGCGATCTTCGAGACCAAGGATGCTGCTGTTGCAACAGCTGGACTCGTCCCGCTCGCACAGTCGCAGCTCCCCAAAGGACAGCGCGAGGTGAGAATCTGGTACTCGGGTTTTGGGAATCCGCAGTACCTCGTCATCATTCGGCAGAACGGCACCAAAATCTCCGGCCGCCTGATGCTGTGGTGGGATCAGTATTACGAGTCGGATCCTGCCTCCGCCGACGTTCGCGTCGACAACTTCGTTCGCAAAGGCTATGACTGCGGCCCGATCTCGAAGCGCGATTCGCACTTCGGTGAGGATCGCTGGGTCAGCTCGATCTGCGAAGCGAAGCTGAAGGGAACTCCCGACTGGAAGGCATTCCTCTCCGAAGTGGAGGCGCACGCGCTTCCGCAGGCCGGCGCCGTTGCCCCGGTTGAAGATCAATCCGGCGACGAGAACTGGGGAATCACGGTCGAGCGCAGGTCGGGCGCCATCTATGGCGTCTCGCACTACCACACCGCTCTGACGCTGGGTGCGCCAGAGCCTGGTCGCGGTCCGAAGCTGCAGGACATGGTCGGCGATCTTGCCGCCGCGGCAAAGCGCGAGCCGGTAGTCGCCCAGCACTAACCGACTCCATCACCCGCGCGAGCGGGAAACTGAAAACTGAACGGGTGCCAGCTGTCGGTAGCGTAGTGGGCAGTGGTCAGTTCACAACGCCCTGACTTCGCTCAATGGCGTAAAAAGCAGCGACCGTCGTTGCTTGTGCCCAAACCAGCGCTTCGTAAAGTCCCGACGTAGTGAACGGTTAGCTGCCAG
>DASWGL010000007.1:0-1785 GCA_036393735.1 Gemmatimonadaceae bacterium
CTGCTGCGCCTGATCAAGGACGCGTTCCCCGAGCGTCCGATCTACCTATCAACGGGTGGAGGTGGCCACCTCAACGCCGCGCTTCAGCCTTATCTGCTCTCTCAGGGCTTCGTGCAGAAGCTCGTGGATCATCCGATCGCCGATACCGCCGAGACGCCTCACGTCCTCGGTCTCAATCTGGATCTCGAGCGCACGAAGGCTCTCTGGAACAACGTGTATGGCGCGCCGGCAGCCCTGATCAAGGAAGGAGATTGGATCGATCGCGCTTCATTCGGAATCCCTTACACGTATGCGTTCACCGGCGCGGTTCTGTCCGAAGCGCTGAAGGCGCGAGGGGACACCAAGGGGGCCGACGCGGTCATGAACCGGGTGAGGAGCATCGTGAAGGCGGCGCGGATCGAGGGATTCCCCGGAGCCTAGTATCGGGATTGCAACTGCAACTGAACAAGACATTGGCCCAAGCTGACATCTGGTTCAGTTGCAGTTGTAGTTGAGCCTACTTCGATACTAACCCATACCGCTCCCACGCATCGACCATACGATCTCTCGCGGCCGTAGAATCCTCGGCAAGCAGCAGTCGCCGGGCGATGAGCGATGAAATTCCGTCGTCTACGCGCTTGAGAAATTGCCCGCGGCTTCCGTACAGCATCTCGACGCTCGGACGCGAATCACCGCTGGCGCGACGCTCCGCTTCTGTCCGGGGCAACGGAATAAATGTCCCGCGAAAGCTCACGAGCCGGTCGGTCGCGGCGGGCATTCCGGTGCGCAGCTGCCATGGGTAGTACGTCGCGAGCGGAACGAGGATCTCAATGCTGCGAATCCCTCCCACCTCGTTGCCGACCGAATCGATGCGCGACACGAAAACCGGATACGGCGCGCCGATTCTGGGCGGCTCGCGATCGATGATCCCCTGACTCCAGCGCGGGCCGAAATTCATTCGGTACGGCTGATTCGGGATGCGAGCCACGGAAAGAGTTGGAATTTGCGGGAATTTCAGATCGGCTGCCCGCACGAGGTCTCCCGGCGCCAGCTTCGGGTAGACAGACGGTGGCGGCTCCCTCTTGAGCGCAACCCAATCGATGAGGGACGACATCAATGCTCTCAGGGCGAGACGCTGATCGAGCGGATCGCCGCGATACGCGTTCGTACTTGCGATTTTGGCCGTCTCGGGAATCGGCCAACTTGCCGGGCTCGAGTGCTGAGCGGAGGAGATGACGTAACGGCGCTCGGTCGGAAGAAATCCAACATCATGTTTTCCGTCGGGCGTCGTGTGGGTGAGCGATGCGGCGCGTCCCCAGTACTCGTGACCTCCATCGACGTAAAACACCTTCGTTCCACTCGACCCGTGCAGATTGTCGCGCAATCCTGCCCGCTGTCCGGTTACTGGGTCGCGCGTCGGCAAGCTCGTGAACGGGAAGACGTCGGTCGGATAGAAGAACGTCGAGTACGGCTGGGCATCGCGCGACGGTTGCGCGAAGCGATGGTTGAAGCTTCCGCGGCCGGCGCCGCCGGTATGCACAAAGAACCCATCGAAGGCCACGCGCCCTTTCTCGTCGGCGTTGAAACCCTGAAAGAGAAAGTGGCGAATGAATCTTCCCGTCTGCGACACGCCATAGCCGATTCCAAATTTGACGTGCGCAATGGCTGACGGATTGTACTTCAGATAGGACATCATGTCGCGCACTGCCGCCAGTCCGGTCCCCACTACGACCGGATTTCCGCTGCGATAGACGATTTCGTAGATCCTCCCCGGCGTGAATCCTTTCGACATGTAGATCCACCGCG
>DASWGL010000008.1:0-4762 GCA_036393735.1 Gemmatimonadaceae bacterium
TCGATCTGATGGCGCGCTCGCCGAGAGATAAGGCGATTCCGCCACAGTTTGGCATCGAAGTGCTGACGCCAGCGGTTGCTTTGCGGGGATCAAATGACTAAGAATTCGCAGAGTACTCATCTGCTTCGGCTGCCGCTCTCGGTTAAAGCAGAAGTCGAGCGCTTCGCTAAGGCCGATGGCGTGAGCATAAATCAATTCGTCGCCACGGCCGTTGCGGAAAAGCTGGCGGCGATGCATACGGCCGCCTTCTGCCGCGCGATGGCTATTGACGCTGGCCACTCACGGATTCTTTAGTCCGAAGTGGTCACCGCGCATACACGCGAAATGGACCCGCAATCTCTCAGCTCGAATGAGCCCACGTCGATAGATGCAGAAACGCGTGAACCGCATTGCCGCCCCATGGACGCGGTATTTCCAGACCAGACGCTGAGGTCGATACCGAGGTGCCGAGCCCGACGCTCTGGAACCCGTGAGTCCCACGGATCGGCCACGTCGTCGTCACCGCCATTGCAACACACGGGCCGCGATTATCACGTTTAAAGTAACTGACTTCGCGGCGGCCCACTTGAACTTGCCGATCGAGGTCATTCACGCGGACGACATCATCATGGATATGGTCGATCTCAACGAGAAGCGTGCAGTCGCCGCATTCCGCGAGTTGCGGACCCGACAAGAAGAATCCTCCGTGGCAGGCGGGTGAGCTGATTCAGCGATTCAACGGCTGCGAAATGGGGGATTTGTGCAAACATCCTTGTGGCTAAACACCGAGGATGTAATTGCGCTCATTTGACGTTGGCGGACATCGCCTATCCGAGCGAAGCTTCCATCGTCACGGGTTGGCGACAATACGAAGATCATGTCTCGGTAACGCTGAACAGGGCGGCAAGTGACCGAGCAAGACTCTCGAGCGCGGCTTCGTTTGGCAGTGTGACAGTGAGTCGAGGGCGACCCTGCTCGTCGCGCTCCAGACACTCGTCGAGACGAGCTTTGAACTCGCTTGCCTTTTGCTCTGCACCGTTCGTAGGCTGACGCTGCGGGATCATTTCGCCGAGGAATGCGAATGCCGCAGCGACGAGTTGGCCTCCAGCCTCTGCCACACGCGAGCGGCGAGCGAGCTGCTCTGCCTCTTGCTGCTGGCGCTGCTTTTCCGTCTCGTCTACCGCGGCGTGTGCCCTCGCGCCGAGCAGCACCTCGAGGCGCTGCTTCAGCTCTTCGATGCCGGACGCGAGTGCGACCTCCCGCACATTAGATTCCATATCCAGCGCGGCGAGAGCCAGGTCATGTTTGGCCGCGAGCGTCGCCAACAGCTTCTCCTCAATCGTCCCTTCCGTCACGAGCAAATAGACCTGCACCGGGTTCTTCTGCCCCATCCGGTGCGCGCGGGCAATGCGCTGCTCGAGAACGGCCGGATTCCACGGCAGATCGACATTAATGACCGTATTCGCCGCCTGGAGGTTGAGCCCCGTCGAGCCCGCGTTGGTGGTGAGGAAAACGCGACAGGTCGGATCGCGCTGAAACTGGTGCACCAGCTGCTGCCGCTTCTTCTGCGGGACGGATCCGTCCAACCTTACGGAATCGAGCTTGAGTCGCGTGATCTGCCGCTCGATCAAAGTGAGCATCGTTGTCCATTCGGAGAAGAGCACGATCTTGCGATCGTCCTCCGCGGCCAGCTCTTCCAACAGCTCCTGCAGCCGCTCCAGCTTGCTCGAAAAGCCCGGAGCATGCTTGTCCACGAGAAAGGTGCTGTCCGCATTCATCCGTGCGAGCAGCAATGCTTTCTGCAGACGCAACAGGTCCATCTCCGAGATATACGACTTACGGACGATGGCGCTCACAATCTGCATCTGCGCGAGTTCGATGCCCGCCTGCTCATCCGTGGGCGCAATCCGCACAATTTCCGTCGTGCGCGGGGGCAAATCCTTCATCACCGCGCTGCGCGTCCGGCGCAGCAGTACCGGCTTGAGTCTTTCGCGCAGCAGATTGAGATCCTTGTAACCCAGGATCTTGCCGCTCTCGTCGGTGACGCGGTGACGGTTGAAGAATCGAAATGCAGGTCCGAGACGTCGGTCGTCGATGAACTCGACGACGGAGAAAAGATCATCGAGCCGATTCTCCAGCGGCGTGCCGGAGAGCACGAGCGCGAACGGCGAACGCAGGCTCTTGATGGTCTGAGCCGTCTTCGCTTCCCAGTTCTTGATGCGCTGGCCCTCATCCAGAACAATCAGATCCCACCTCACGCGTTCAATCGCGATAATGTCACGCAATACCTGCTCGTAGTTGCAGATGGTGAAAAAGCATTCGTTCTCGTACTGACCGCTCCGCCCCGCAGCGCTCCCTAACACGATCTGGCAATCGCGCCCTGAGAAGCGGAGAACCTCGCTGCGCCATTGGGCTTTCACGGACGCGGGGCAAACGACCAGGACTTTGCGGATGTCCGCTTCGCGCGCCAGCATCTCCGCCATACCGATACCCTGAAGGGTCTTCCCGAGTCCCATGTCATCAGCCAGAATCGCGCGCCCAGCGCCTACTGCGAAAGCGATGCCGTCCAGCTGATAGGGAAGGATCTCCACCTTCAGGAGCGTCGTGCGCAGTGGATGAGATTTCGGATTGCGCCGGATCTCGGCGACCTTTGCCGCGATGCGCTGCAGCATCAGACGGGTCTGGATGTACTCCTCCGCATCGGGATAGACCGTCACGGCGACGTCGTGTGCTTCGAGTTGACGGATGCGTTTTAGCAGATCCGGGAGATCGGTGATCGGCCTATCGCGGATCGGGCGCACGATGCCGCTGGTCACGTCATCGAGGTGGGGTGGCAACAAGATACGCAACTCCAGCTCCTTCCCATATGACAGATGCACACTGATGTCCCGGCGCCGATACTGTCGATTGCGCTGCGAGTCTGAGAATCTTCTTCGGACTTTTTCGAGCGCATGAAGGATATGCTTGCAGGTGCCGAGCGTGTTCTTACGGAAATCCGGGCACGAGCAGTACGACTGTCCCGGCTGCCACCCTCGCAGAGCGACCCGGTACGACTTGCCAGAGGCCGCATTGGTCAATGTGTAGTCGGTCCAGATCTCCTGACTGTCGAGAGACGTGAGCCGCATTTTCTCGGTCCGGGCGCGCTCTGCCCGCTCCGCGAGCGCTTGCGCCACCAGCGCCTCCTCGTTCACGCTTTCAGCTGAGGCCCGCGCGCGTGGCGCTCCGGCCAGTCCCAGCGCGAGCTTCTCTTCCAGAATCAGAGAGAAGGCCGCCCCGGCGTGCTCACACGGCACCTCACACGCGTCGCAGCGCCATTCGAGACGGTGGCGGGCGGCCGGACTCAAGGTCAGCGTTACCGCCGCGCCGCCCAGAGTCAGCCGAAACATGTCCCGATCGAATTTGACCTGAGTGGTGAGGTCAATGTCGAATTTGCCGCCCGTGGCGATGAGGCGGTTACCCTTGGGGCCGAGCAGCTTCGCCGCTCTGGTGAAAGTGAGTCGCGAAAGTGTGTCGAACAGCGTCAGCTCGGTGCTCGGTTTCGTCAACATGAGGTATAGGGAGTCATAGGAAGATTATTCTATTGGAGGGCGAAATCCACCTCACAGCCGACGGCTTGCACTTCCGAGATCCGGCTCGGATCCACTATCTTTGCTTCTGACTCACCCGCGAAGAACGTCGTGATCCGGATGTTGCTCAGAGGGGTCTGGAGGACGACATGGTGGGCACCGAACTTCACTACTCCCATCACCCGTTCGAGCGAATACGACTGCTGGGCGGCGTGCCAAAGATCCCTGGCGAAGCCTGGCGATTGAATGTCTAATCCGGCCTGCGTGGCCAGCTCGTCGCCCACCCAAGTCCCGTCGCGCAGGCCTGCGGTCTCGCAGCGCTTGAGGCGGTCATGAATCGTGTTGAAAGACAGGATGGAGTCCGACAGCATGTCTGCCTGGACGCGCAGGTACTTTCGCCATATTTCCCCGTTCGCGGGCGAGAGTTCTTCGGGCCGGAATTTCAGGCAGCGGAAACGAGTGGCCTGTCCGATGCCCCGATAAAGCGAGACCTCTCCGGCCGGGATGCTCGGCTGATCCTCCAGGGAGACCCACTGATAACTACCATGTTGAATGAGCAGGGAACCGGGTGTGTCGCGACAGTCGCGGACATGATGATAGGCCGCCATCGGCGTCCTCAACTCGTTGTCTGAAAAGAATCCGAACTGGCAATATCTTTGCAGCGCCGGTCCATCCCCTCTACGGGCATTTGCCCAGAAGTCGAAAAGGAAGCGAGCGCTGTCCCTGAGGGGACTACCGAAGTAGCGATGCTCGCGCAGATTGACCTGCGGATTGAAGATTCCCGGGAGGATCCAGGTGTACTGGAAGAAGTAGTCCCTCGCCGGCGGCTTGGTGGGGCTGTAGGCCAGGGGTCCTTCTGCGGACAGCCACGGGACGAGGTATTCGGAATCGATGACGGTGGAGGTGGAAAAGCGAGACCGTGCAGCCATATGGAGCTTCATCCTGCACCGAGCAGCATTTGAATGGCACCGCGCGTTTCTGGGCTCAGACTGGAAAATTCATCCTCCGTGAGCAACCCCTGCGAGCGAGTCTGGGCCAGCATCGTTAGTGCATGAGAGCGCCGCGGATTGTCGAAGAGACGCGCCATCTCCCGATCACGTTGTTGGAGAATCCTGAAGATTTGGAGGTAGCGCGCGCATGGTGACTCGTCGCGCCATCGCGCGAGACGCGGTCGATCTCGGCAAGGACACGCTCGCAGAAGCGTTCGAGCGCGAGCG
>DASWGL010000009.1:0-2568 GCA_036393735.1 Gemmatimonadaceae bacterium
GGAAGAATCACGTCGAGGGGGAAGGATCGAAGGCCGGTCCGCTGCTGTTCTATTCCAGTCTCGACGGCACTCCAGCCGAAAATGATGTAATCGTTCAGGCGCTACTCAAGTCAGCCGGCAAGCCGGTTCCTCTTTTCCCGACCGGCGAGCTGACAATCGACAAAGTCCGTGACCTGCAGATCAGCGCTCCCGGGCTGCCGTCGAGAACCGTCTCTCTGTACGCTATCTCGGGATTCGGCTTCAGCCCGTGGTATCTTTGGCTCGATGATGCCAGGCACTTTTTCGGCAGCGTGTCGGCCTGGAGCAGCACCATTCGAGAGGGCTGGCAGAGCGCCGCCCCGCGCATGATCGCAGCCGAGGATTCGGCTTCGACAATCCGTTTCCAGAATTTTGCGCGGACACTCGCGCATCGGCCTGCCGGGGCTCTGGTGTTCCGGAACGCGAACATGTTCGACGCCGTGCAAGCGCGGATGATCCCGCACACGACGGTGGTGATCGCGGGAAACCGGATTCAGTCGGTCGGACCTGACGCAACGTCGAAGATTCCCACTGGCGCCGAGATCATCGATGCTGGCGGCAAGGCGTTGCTACCCGGGTTGTGGGACATGCACGTGCATATCAGCCCGGGTCCTGATGGAATGCTCCATATCGCCGCGGGCGTCACGAGCGCGCGCGATATGGGCAACGACACTGGCACTGTGCTCCGCCTGAAAAAGAAGTTCGACGAAGGATCTGTGATCGGCCCGCGCCTTGTGCTCGCCGGAATGATGGACTCGCCGGGACCGTTTCAGGTCCCGATCGGCCTGCTCGCCAGCACGGAACCGGAGGCGCGCGCGATAGTCAATCGCTACGCCGACCTCGGCTTCGAGCAGATCAAGATCTACAGCTCCATGAAACCGGAGCTCGTTCCCTCGATCATCGAGGAGGCGCACAAACGAGGATTGCGCGTGAGCGGCCACGTGCCTGCATTCATGACCGCCGAGCAGGTCGTGAGACTCGGCTTCGACGAAGTGCAACACGTGAACTTTCTCTTCCTCAACTTCATCGACTCGGTGAAGGACACGCGCGCGATGTCTCGCTTCACCGCGGTCGGATCAGATGCCGCGGGGTTGGATTTTTCCTCCGCTCGCGTGCGGTCGTTCCTGCAGCTACTGAAGGACCGGCACACGGTGAGCGACCCAACGGTCGGTACGTTTGAAGACATGTTCACGGCACGGGCAGGCACAGTGTCACCCAACATGGCTGCGGTCGCGGATAGGTTGCCGTCGCAGGTTCGCCGCGGGCTTTTCGGCGGTGGTTTGCCCATTCGTCCCGGCATGGATGAGCGGTATCGCGATTCATACGCTGCGATGCTCAGGATGGTGGGCGAGCTGTACAAATCGGGGATTACTATTGTTGCGGGCACCGACGGATGGCCGGGATTCGGTTTGCATCGCGAGCTCGAGCTTTACGTGCGCGCCGGAATTCCACCGACTGAAGTCCTGCGCATCGCAACCCTCGGCGCCGCACGGGTGATGAAGCACGACAACGAGCGCGGATCGATCGCGCCGGGCAAGCTCGCCGACGTCATTCTCGTCGACGGCGATCCGTCAACAAACATCAGCGACATTCGAAAGGTCACCACGATCGTACGGAACGGAGTGGTGTATCGAAGCGCTGACCTCTATCGCGCTCTTGGCATCAAGCCGTAAACGCGCACATGAAAGATTTGGCGATTACTCCTCGCCGCCGGCTTAACGGAACCCGGGTTTGATTTTCTTCCTGGCGCTCCTCGGCCTTCCAATCGCCTACCTCGTGGTGCTCGTCATGCTGCTGGTCAGGAGAGAACCGCGTGGCGTCGCGTTGAGTGTTCTGTTCGGCGCGGCAGTGGTGATGTCGGCAATATGGGCGATCGACCAGTCGAGATCGTCCACCGCCGGAATCGCCTTCCTCGGACTTCCAATGCTGGGCGCGCTCGGCGGATTGCTCGGCCTCGCCTTTGGCCGCTACAGAACTTCCACGGATCGCTCGCGGAGAATCGGGGCGTGGCTTGGATTGGCGGGCGCACTGCTGCTCGTGGCATTCAACATCGCCCAAGGAAAGCAGGAGAAATCGAAGAACAAAGGCAGGGATGAAACGCAGGCCGCTTTCCGGGCCGAGATCTCGCGCGATCGCGACACGATCGCGGCGGCGCTCAAGCAGAATCCGGGACGGGAGCGAGCGTGGCTCGATAGCAGCATTCGCACTCGCATGACCGATCGCGCCTTTCTCCTGGCAGCGCTGCCGAACGATTCCGTGTCGCCCGAAATTCTCGACACCCTCGCGAATTCGCCGGATCTCAACATCGCGCTCGAGGCGGTTCGCAATCCGAACACACGACCCGAGACACTGGAGCACGTTTATCGAACCAAGTCGTACCCCGACTACTTTTTCCAGGCCTTAGCCGCGCACCGTCACACGCCGCCCAACGTTCTCCTCGAGCTCTATCACCGCCCGCAAACGATTACCGGACTCGACATCTGGTTCGCCGGCAATCCCTCGACACCGCACGAAATTCTCGACCAGATTTCCCGAACCGCGACGGATAGG
>DASWGL010000010.1:0-15338 GCA_036393735.1 Gemmatimonadaceae bacterium
GGATACCATTTCTTCCTGACGCAGCGGCCGCCGGATAGCCTCGCGCTCATCGTCGACTCCGTGTTCGACATCTACCAGTTCCCGCCGCGCGAGCAGTACGCGCCGGTCTACACTCGAGCGTTCGTGCGGCTCGATGCACAGGTGGCGCGCTTTCGGCGTGGAGATTCCACGAAGGTCGTGGCGTCCTATGACGTGAGTACCGATACGATTTTCGGCCGGAGGAAATTCACCGCGGCGCTGATAGCGATGGGAGACGAAGCAACAACCCCATCGAAGAGCGAAGTGGCAGAGGCGCCGGTCAGGAACGTGCTCACGGTATCCACGCCGTGGAAAGAGCAGCTCATTGGCGTCGAGCTGTTGGCCAATGACAGCGCCGCTGCGGCGCGCTGGAGGTCGGGATTCGCCGAGATCCCTCTCGATTCCGGAAGGATTAGTGTCTCGGATCTGCTCTTCGTCGATGGAGAGCCATCACTTCCCGGCGATCTGAACGAGGCGATTCCCCGCGCGCATGGCGGGACGAAGTTTCGACGCGACAGGAAGATTGGGCTGTTCTGGGAGCTCTACGGAAAGACGCCGGCGGACAGCGCGCTTCCGATCTCGCTTACGATCACTCCCGTGGATGAAAGTATCCTGAGGCGCACCTTCCGTGCGCTGCGTATCGCGCCAAGGCTCTCGCCCCTAAACATCCGCTGGCGCGAGAATGGTGCGTCCGGAGTTCTGTCGGCGAGATCGGTGCTTCTCGATCTGTCCCTGGTCCCCGCAGGGAAATACGCCGTGAAGCTCGAAGTCGGAAATAATCCAACGGCCGCGACCTCGCGGGTCATCGAGGTGAAGTAAGCCGTAGCTCGTTCAATCGCCTGGTGATGAATCTGCGCTCGGGTTCCTGTGTTGCGAGCTCGAGCGCACGATTGTAAGCACCGATCGCTTCTGCTACGCGACCCATCCTCCGGCAAAGATCT
Source organism: Gemmatimonadaceae bacterium (assembly GCA_036393735.1). Taxonomy (GTDB): domain Bacteria; phylum Gemmatimonadota; class Gemmatimonadetes; order Gemmatimonadales; family Gemmatimonadaceae; genus UBA4720. Next base: position 960 of record DASWGL010000010.1, read on the forward strand.
CCACGCGCCGCGTGGGCTAGGTGATAGTCGGTCAGATCGCCACGCACGAGTATCGCATCGATAAGGGCGAGCCCCGCTTCGGGTCCGTCGCGCATCGCGATCGCAGCCGCGCGATTGAGCTCGATTACCGGCGACGGATCGGCCCTCAACAGCACGTCGTACAACCCGACGATCTGCGCCCAATCAGTGGCACTCGCGGTGGATGCCTCGGCGTGCACGGCCGCGATCGCCGCCTGCAGCGTGTAGGGGCCGAAACGATGCGACGCCAGAGCGCGCTCGACTAGCTCCACTCCTTGCTCTATTTGCGTGCGATCCCACAGCGCACGGTCCTGATCCTCGAGGAGGATCATCTCGCCGGACGGTGTCGTCCGTGAACGACGCCTCGCCTCATGAAGAAGCATCAGCGCCAGAAGTCCCATCGCCTCCGGTTCGGGAAGCAGCTCCATGAGAAGCTTGCCGAGTCGAATCGCTTCGCTCGAGAGGTCGGCGCGAGTGAGCGACGCACCACTCGAAGCGAGGTAGCCCTCGTTGAAGACGAGATAGATCACGTGCAGCACGCTGGCGAGCCGCAAGGGAATATCGAGTCGCGATGGAATCTCGTACGGGATCCGCGCATCCCTGATCTTTCCCTTGGCCCGAACGATCCTTTGCGCCAGTGTCGGCGCCGGGGTCAGGAAGGCGTGCGCTACTTCTTCGGTGGTGAGACCGCACACCTCACGTAGAGTGAGCGCGATCTGCGCGTCGGGGCTCAGCGCCGGGTGGCAGCACGTGAAGATGAGACGGAGGCGATCATCTTCCACTCCCTCTTCGCTCTGCTCATGCATCTCCGTCGCCAGCAGTCGATCGAGAATCGCGCCGTCCGCCGATTCGAACTTTTCGCTCCTGCGGAGCCGGTCGATGGCCTTGAACCGCCCAGTGGAGATCAGCCACGTGCGGGGGTTCGCGGGAATTCCCTTCTCTCCCCATTGCTCCACCGCCGCCGCGAATGCGTCGTGCAAGCCCTCCTCGGCCAGATCGAAATCGCCGAGGAGACGGATGAGGGTCGCGAGCACACGGCGCGATTCCGATCTGTAGATCGCATCGACTTTGTCGCGCACGTGCGCCGCAATGTCTTCTTCCATTCACCCTCGCGTCGGACAGCTACGCGCTGGTGCGCTCAACTATGGGGCGCACCTCGATTGAGCCAGACCTGGCCGACGGAATCCGCGATGCCACCTGAATTGCGTCGTTCAAATCCTTTGCTTCGATGAGGTAGTAGCCGCCGAGCTGCTCCTTCGTCTCAGCGTAGGGGCCGTCGGTGGTCGAGACCTTCCCATTGCGTGCGCGTACGACGCTGGCGGTGCTTGTGGGTTGGAGCTGGTTTGCTCCGATGTACTGGCCGCTTTTCTTGATGCTGTCGCCGAACGCCATGTACTCGCTCATGTACTTGTCCTGCACATCCTTGGGAAACTTCTGCCACTCCTTCTCATTGTCATAAATCAGGCACAGGTACTTCATCGTTCCTCCGTTTGTTTGAAAGGGTCCTCGCTAATTAGTCGGACGAGGGTTGCCCAAATCGACACTCCCCAGCGAGATCTACCCTTTCAAAATTCCGCTTCTTATTCGGACAGCCTTTTCCGGCGCGTTCGGAACCGGCAGGACGCGCATCCGGAACCGGCTTGTCAATCTGACCGGCAGCTGAAGAGTGACCGTCTCAGTCCCTCGCCGCACCAGCATGGGCAGGGTCGTCACGGTCGTGCCTGCGTAGCGAGCGCGAAGTGCCTCGAATGAATCGTCGTTCAAGATCGGCACGTCGCCGATCGAGACAAATCTGTCACCGGGTTGTGCACCTGCCGCAGCCGCTGCACCAGTCGGGACCAGCTGAGTGATAGACACGCCCGCGCTGTCCGTGGCGGTCAAGATCCCGAGTCGCGGCTCGCGTATCGAATCGCTCTCCACTCGCAACCCGGCGAGACCAAGCACGGAGTAAACCGGCATTCGCTCGCGGCCATCAACGTACCGGCGCGCGAATTCGGCGAACGATTTGCCGCCAGCAGCGCGAGAAACCTCGCCCCACCACTCGGCGGCTGTAAAACCCTTCCCCCGTTTGTACGTCACTTCGTACAGTCGGCGCATTACGTTGTCGAGCGACATGTCGTTGTCGCTCGCATCGCGGATCATTATATCGAGGAGGAATCCAGTAAGACCGCCCTTTGGGTAATAGAGCCCGCTGCTACCGTCAGTGGGATTGATCCACGCCGACAGCGACGCATCGCTCACCGCCGTCGGCGGTGCGCTAATGACCGAGGCGACCTCGTTGGCAATGAAGTTGAAAAATCCGGTGCTGTCGTTGACACCACCGCGCACCAATGCGAGCGCTCCGTAATAATCCGTGACACCTTCACTCACCCACAGCCAGGTCGTTGGTTGGGCGTCATCGTACCTGTAGGGAACCATGTCAGCCGGACGCAGGCGCTTCACGTTCCAGGCGTGGAAGAATTCGTGCGAGTAGAGTCCGGGCAGGTACGAGGCGTCGAGCCCAGAGGTCGTGACTTCATCCACCTGCGAGCTCTGGTGTTCGAGGCCGCCTCCGTTCACCAGCGTGTCCGAGCGCTGGAAGATCGTGTAGTTGCGGAAAGGCGCTTCGCCGAAGACAGCGATCTGCGCCGGAACGAATTTCTGGAGCCATGCGAAGGTGCGATCCCGGCGCGCCGCGGTCAGGGTCGGTGCTGGATAGAAAGCGAGCCGAATCCACTTGCCGGCGATCTGGGTGCTGTCGATTGCAAACCGTCCGACGTAGAACGGCATGTCGGTCAGGTCGTGATAGTTTGCCGTCGTGAAGTTGTTGGTGCCCGGTGCGGGATCCATCCCGGTCGCAACACGCCACGATGCCTCCGTGCGAACCGAGACACGCGCCGGCCAATTGAATCCGCGGCCGGCCGGATACAGAAAGAGATTGGTCCCGTTGAAGAAGGCAAAGTTGGGAGCGGTCCAGGCAACGGCACGATCGACGGCGTCAGCCAGATAGTTGAACGTCACGCGCACTGTTCCGGCGGAGCGGGGTCTGATCTCCCAGGTCTGGAAGTCGAGCTTCCGCCAGTCGAGCGGGGCACCGTTGGACTCCGCTGAAAACTGTGACACCCGCCGAGCGAACCAGAGCAACGTGTAGTGTCCGGGCGACCAAGCAGGAAGCGCGAGAATGACCGGGTCCGTACCAGCAACGGTGAACGACATCGCGACTCCGAGCTGTCGTCGCCCGACGGCGGATGAATCGGCCGTTATCTCGTAGCTGATGTTGCTGATCGGAGCGGATACCCTTGGCGTCTGTGCCAGCGATGCCTGAGCGGTACCGAGCACGATCACAGCGAATCCAAGCTTGTGAAGCATTCATCCTCCAAAAACAGAACCGGATGTGAGTTGCGGGAAGCGCAGATTCGAGTTGTTAGCTCGAGCGTCGTGGTGTCACTGAGAGATTTCAGCCTGATGTGCTCGGGCGTCGAACCTCTCGCCGTCAGAGAGGTATGATACGTTAGCTTGCGTCACACTCAACCGAAACACCCGTGAACAGCTTCGCGACCTGGGTCGCTCTTTCCTGTATCTTTTCCGTCGAGCTCAGCGCGCAAACAGCGCGACTGACAGCAGCTCCCGCTCGGCCCGAGCCTGGAGCAATCGTGCGTCTGACATTGAGCGCGCCGGTGTCACGTGCGGACTCGGTTGTTTCGGTTCGCGGGAGCCTCGCCCGCGAGCCGCTTCATTTCATACGTTTGACACCTGGTACATGGCACGCGATCGGTGGCGTGCCGGTCGACACCGAAGGCACTCTCGTCGCGAGCGCGGTCATCGAACGCTCATCGGGAAAAACGGAGAGCGCGAAGGTGCGCTTCTCACTCCCCAAGGTGCCGCCACCCGTTGCACAGCCGCTCGCGGTCGACAGCAGCTTCACGAGGCCGCTCGATTCCGCGACAAGGGCGCGGATCGACCGCGAGAATGAGCGCGCCCGTGGGATCGGACGGCAAGCACACGATATGCCGGCCATGTGGACCGCATCGTTCCTCAAACCGCGAACATCCGTGATCACGAGCGAATTCGGATCAGGCCGCCTGTTCAACGGTGCGCTCACTACGCGACATCTCGGCGTGGATTTCAGGGGCGCGGTCGGTGAGCCGGTGCGCGCAGCCAATCGAGGCGTCGTCGCACTCGTCGACAATTTCTTTCTGGCGGGCAATGTGATCTACCTCGACCACGGCGCCGGAGTCGTCACCGCATATTTTCACCTGAGCAAGACATTCGTCGCGGCTGGCGATACTGTGAAGCGCGGACAGGAAATCGGGCTGGTGGGAAATACGGGACGCGTCACTGGCCCGCATCTGCACTGGGCGGCGCGCTATGGGGCCATCACCGTTAATCCGCTGGACCTCGTCGCGCTCGGCGGCAAGTGGTATGTGGGCTCTTCGTCCCGTCTCTCAGCGCCAGCACGAGCATCAGCTACCCGCTAGGCGGCGTCGACCGTTCCTCGAAGCGACGGTAGACCGTTCCCCGACGCGCTACGAGCGCTGATCAGTACTTCATCGTGGCCGGCTGAAACGTTCTCCAGCTGTGCCAGAATTCCTGCGAAGCGTTCACGGGCTCGAGCGCGCTATTCACGCCCCTTCCACTGAACGCGTAAGTGGTGGCGCCGGCGACGAGTGAATCGTGTCGAACGGAAAAGCTCGTCGCCGCACTGGGGCGTACGAAAGCGCAGAAGCTGCTCTTGTCCGACGCGAGAGCGAGTACGATCGGCTTTCCACCAAGGATGTCGTTCACGACGCTCTCACGGCGAAGGCGATTCCAGTCGTACGCCTTGCTCTGCCCATTCACCGTGATTCCCACGACCCAGGCCTTGTCGTGCCAGGAAACCGTGTCGGTACCGGTAAGCGGTTTGCGGCTCTTACCTGTCTCGTAGTCGAAGTCCTTCGAGTAGTTCGTCGCCAGCGCCGAGTCGGGCTGCATGATGAGCGATCTCGGATGCTCCCTCAGCCATTCCGACAACCTGACCTGACGGCTCGGGAGCTCGATCAGCGCCTTGCCCTTGCTTGGCCCAGCGATCGCCTCGCCATTGGCCTGACGCCACCAGCTGTGGGTGGTTGCGTCCTCGAACATCGCGTTGAAGTGATCCATTCCGACAAGTCGAAATGTCTCGGTATGTCCGTCGACGACCGGACTGAACACGCGGCCCGTTCGGCAGACGGTGCAATAGCTCACCATCACCGGCTTGCCCGCCACGGTGTCGCGCACCTGGTGGTGGTACCCGATGAACTGCACCGGGAACGCGCGAGCGTCGCCGTCGATTTCGATGCCGACGACCAGGCGCGAGACATCCACCTTATTTCGATCGGCCCGCAGCATGACGACCGACTTCGGCGCAATGAACATGCGGTCGGCGACCATTTGGAAATTGATCGCGTAAGCGACCACGGCCGCAAACACTAACAGCACGGGTACAGCGAACCTTTGGCGGCCCGGAGCGCCAAGCAGAGGGTACTCCCGCGACGACCATCGCCGCGAAAATCGCTCGGAACAGCCACCGCCAGGAGTACAGCAGATACGCCAGGTCGATGCTTGCCATTCGCTGGCTGCCCGGCATCGGCATGATGAAATACACGTTCACCACTTCGAACAGAACGAGCAGGCAGATGCCAACGTAAAACAGTTTCTTCATGGCGTTAGCGTAACACCCGCGCGCTCAGCGGCCAATAGTTTCCTCCCTGGATTGCCGCGCAGGCACTTTACTTCGGTGGGAGTGACGCAGCGTAGTCAACTCCGGTCTCTACCCATTTCGCAAGCGCCTTATCCGTTTTCAGGCCCTCGGGCGCGACGAGAATCCAGCCTTTCATCGGCCGGGTGCCGAACAGGCGAGTGTGCTTTTTTGCGAGTATTTCGTCTGTCTCCGCGGGTACGACCCGTACCAGCATCTCATCCTTACGCACGGCGCAAGCAAGGTTGCCATTGAGAAGGAATCCTACCCCACCAAACAACTTCTTTTCAGTCAGCCCTTTTTTCTTGCCGAGCTGACTGCGAATGCGCGCCGCGAGTCTGTCATCAAACGTCATCGATCACTCCGTGAGCCAAGATCAACCCGTCTGCTGGAGATATCGTTCCACATTCCTGGCGAGTCGTCGTGAGGCGAGGTTCGCCTCGAACAGGTGACCTCGCAGGCTGTGCGTGTATCCCATGAAAAAGACCCCGGGACGAAAGGTGGGGTCTCCGGACGGATCGAGCGGCTCTTCAGAATCGTTCAGCACATCCTTCGTCTCGAGAAGCTCGTTCAATCCCGTGCTGAATCCCGTAGCCGCGATGATGGCGTCAAAGGACTCCGCGCTGCCGTCTGCGAAGACAGCTCCTGTCTCAGTCAGACGCGCGAGCGCGAGCCGGATTTGCACCAGATCCTGCTTCAAGGCTCTTACGAATCCGACGTCTATTACGGGAACCCGCCGGGCCGAGAATGGCATCCACTCCGGTGTCTGCAGACCGTAACGAGTGAGATCTCCGAGCACAATCCGCGCGGTCAGTCGTCCAAGCCGGTCAGCGATCGCGGCCGGCAGGAAGTTCAGGAGAATTCCCGTTCGCTGAACCGGCATGCCGAACGGATCGCGCGGAACGATGGGCGGCGGAGTCCGAATGCTGAGAGCCACGAACGCGGCTCCATTCTCGGCGAGATCAGTGGCGATCTCCGTGCCGCTGTTGCCGGCACCGACGACGAGCACCCGTTTCCCAGCGTAAGGCAACGCGCTCGTGTAGCTCGAGGAATGCACCAGGTGACCCCGATATGTGTCGCGCCCGTCCCATTCGGGCAGTATCGGAATGCGGTATTGGCCAGTCGCGATGACGATGACGCGGCAGCGCCAATCACCTGCAGCAGTCACGGCCACCCACGATGACGGCGCCGTAGAGTCCATTCGGATTTTGCGCACGGGACAGCCAGTCACCACTTCCAGGTTGAAGTGCTTCGCGTACTCACCGAGGTAGGCGATGAACTCCTCCCGCGAGAGATACTTGGGATAACGGCGAGGAATGGAATGGTGGGCGAGTCCGGAGAATCCACGCACCGTGTGGAGACGGAGGCGGTCGTAACGCCGCGCCCAGGTACCGCCCAATCGCTCATCCTCCTCGAGAATGATCGACTTGATTCCACGCTGCTCGAGCGCGCCCGCGGCGGACAACCCGGAGGCTCCCGCGCCTACGATGACGACCGTGGATTGTGGCAAGAGAGCTTCCTCAGTAGAAAATCAGCTTCACGCCGGCGACGATGAGCACCAACGAGAGCAACTGCCTCAACAGCGGTGCAGGCGCACGTTTGCTTCCATAACTGGCGCCGATCCACCCACCGAACACGGCGGCGGCGCCCCAGATCGGAACGCTGGGCGGGAGCTGCGCCACGCTCGAGAGATGGCCGAGTAGTCCGGCAATCGAGTTCACGAGAATGAATGGGGCGGCGACGCCCGACGTCGCTCTCGTCTCTCCCCATCCCATGTAGAGTATCAGCGGACTCAGGAATATTCCGCCGCCAACGCCGGTGAGCCCGGACAGAAATCCAATCGCCGCTCCCGCCACGAGGGCAGCCCAGAATGGCGGGAGATGCGTTTCCTTGTTGAGCGGTTTGAGTGACGAGCGGAACATCCACACGGCCGCGTAGAGCAGCACCATTCCCACTAGAATCTTATACGTCCGCACCGGGAGCATCGTCGCTCCGCCCAGGAACGCCGCGGGAATCGACAACACCGCGAACGGCCAGAAAAGTCGCCACGAGAACAATCCGGCGCGATAAAACTTGAACGTCGCCACTGCCGCGACCAGGATGTTGAGCGCGAGCGCCGTCGGCTTCATGACGCTCGGCGCAAGACTGAAGAGGCCCATCACCGCCAAATAGCTGGACGCGCCGCCATGTCCCACCGATGCATAGAGCGCGGCGCCCACAAAAAACAGAATCGCGATTATCAGTGTCTCTGAAACAGGCATTTCTTTTCGGCGTATATTCTTGTTCCTGCCTCGATGCTTCCCCGGCGAAGTTACATGACCGAATACGCCATCGACATAGTCAACGTCACCAAGCGCTACGCCGAGCACACAGCGGTGCGCGATCTGACGCTGCGCGTTCCGACAGGAAGCGTGTACGGGCTCCTCGGTCCCAATGGTGCTGGAAAGACGACTACCATTCGGATGATCCTCAACATCATCGCGCCCGACTCCGGGATGATCCACATCTTCGGGCGTCCGTCGAACGATCCGAAGATCACCGAGCGCCTGGGCTATCTCCCGGAAGAGCGCGGTCTGTATCGGAAGATGCAGGTGCGGCGCGTTCTGAAATTTTTGGCTGAGCTCAAGGGCGTGAAGGGCAGAGACGCGGATCGCCGGATCGACGAATGGCTCGAGCGGCTGTCGCTCAAGACACCGGAGAAGGACTGGGGACTCTCCAAGATCGACGAACTCTCGCGTGGCATGCAGCAGAAGGTCCAGTTCATCGGGACGCTGCTGCACGATCCCGATCTCGTGATCCTCGACGAGCCGTTCAGCGGGCTAGATCCGATCAACGCTCAGGCGCTGAAGGACACCGTGGTCGAGCTCAAGAAGCGTGGGAAGACGGTGATCTTCAGCACCCACCTGATGGACAACGCCGAGCGGCTGTGCGATTCGGTCTGCATCATCGCGCGGGGCGAGAAGGTGCTCGATGGAACCGTGACCGGGGTGAAAGAAGAGCACGGGCAACGGAACATCGCGCTCGCGCTCGACGGCGACGGAATGGCGGGGATCGCGTCGATCCTGCGCGATAACACTCTCGTGAAGCGCGCCGACGATTCAAACCGGTTTTTCGAGATCGAGCTGGCGCCCGGCGCAGATCCGCAAGTGTTACTTCGTCGGATCGTCGAATCGGGCGCGGCCGTTCAGAGATTCGAGATGATCCAGCCGTCGCTTCTCGAGATATTCCTCAAGAAAGTCGGCGCGAGTGTCCGAGAGCCCGGAGCGGATGAGTGGTCGGGCGGTGTCGAGGAGGGATGACGGGACATGGCTAAGCTCTGGGCGATCATCAAGCGCGAGTACCTCGAGCGTGTGCGGTCGAAGTGGTTTCTGATCGCGACGTTTTTCGGGCCGATTTTCTTCGCCGCGATCATCATAGTGCCGGCGTGGATGGCATCGAAAAGCAAGGCGACGAGCGACGTCTATAACTCCATCATTCTCGATGCCACGGACACGGGATTCGGTGACCACCTGGCGGTGAACATTGCCGGTGATACCACGATTCCTGGCAGAAAGCCGATTGTCAGACTGGTGCCGCCGAGTGAGCTGACGAAGGCCGAGAGCACCGCGACGGGCGAAGTGATGCGCAAGGAGAGGACGGGTTACGTCGTCGTGGACCAGCAGACACTCGCCGGAGAATCCGCGCGCTACGCCGGAACTAACGCGACGTCGCTCGCCGACATGACGCAGATCAAGAACGCAATCCGGCAAACCATACTTGCGTCGCGCCTGCAGAAGGTCGGACTCGATAACGAGAAGATGAAGGAGATCACCTTCATTCCTCTCGACTTCACCACCGAGCGCATTACCGAGCGCGGCCGGGCGGGTTCGGGCATAGCGAGCGTACTCTTCGGCTTCGCGATCGGTTTCCTGCTCTACCTGTCGATCGTGATTTACGGGCAGACGATCATGAGCGGCGTGCTCGAGGAAAAGACGACCCGCGTCGCGGAAGTCGTGATGTCGAGCGTTCCGACCGACACGCTCCTCGCGGGAAAGGTCCTAGGCGTCGGCGCGGTCGGGTTGACGCAGCAGATACTCTGGATCGCGACGACTTACGTGCTGCTAAAGCTCAGAGCGCCAATCATGGCGAAGCTCGGCGCGCCAACGATGAATTTCTCATTACCCGACATCAGTCTCGCAGCTGGTGTGCTTTTCCTGCTGTTCTTTCTGCTGGGGTTCATTTTCTACTCGTCGCTCTATGCCGCGGTCGGCTCGTCGGTGAACAGCGAGAGCGAGGCAAGGCAGGCGGCGAGTCCACTCATGATAGTGATCGTCAGCACGGGCGTGTTCATTCAGCCGGTGCTGTTGAATCCGACCGGAACCACAGCACGCGTCCTGTCGCTCATCCCGATCTCGTCGCCGATCATCATGCCCATCCGGATGGCGGTTACGGGCGTGCCGCCGCTCGAATTGGCGGCGAGTCTCGGCTTTCTGGTGCTCGGTTGCGTCGCCGCCCTCTGGCTCGCGTCGCGGATCTACCGGGTCGGGCTGCTAATGTACGGTAAGAGACCCACCATGAAGGAAATGATGCGGTGGGTTAGCTACGCCAGGTAAAACCCACTGCGAGAAGAGCTAGGTGGGAGGTACGAGAGAGGCAGAGGTACGAGGCAGGAAGTAACTGCCAAGACATTGCGCCTCTACCTCCTACCTCGCACCTAGTACCTCGCACCCCCTACCTAGCTCTTCTCGCAGTTGCAGTACTATCAGTTTTTATTTCGGCTCTGTTCACGGCACTTCCGTTATTATTCATCAACCACCCGTCATCAGAACAAGAGAGGTATGAGGATGTACGACGAACGATTCGTCAGCCCAATGCGCCAGGAGCTCACGCAGCTCGGCGTCGAGGAGATGCGCACTGCCCAGGAAGTCGACGCGAAGCTCAAGAACGCGCAGGGAACCACGCTCGTGGTTGTCAATTCGGTTTGCGGATGTGCTGCTCGCAACGCGCGCCCCGCGGTTGCCAAGGCCATCCAGCATGGCACCAGGCCCGACGACCTTACGACTGTGTTCGCCGGGCAGGACGTCGAGGCGGTACAGAGAGCGAGAAGCTATTTCACGGGCTACGGGCCGAGCTCACCCCAGATCGCACTGCTGAAGGATGGGGAGCTCGTCTACATGCTCGAGCGGCATCAGATCGAAGGACGCACCGCCGACGACATCGCGAAGGATCTTACTCGAGCTTTCGATAAGTACTGCGAGGAAGCCACTACCGCAGCTTAAGACTGAAACTGCAACTGAACGGGTGCCTGACGTCAGTGGCGCAGTTGCCCGCGATCAGTTCACGACGCCCGGACCTAGTTCGGTGGCGCTCGCGGCACAAGCAACTGCCTGTGCCCTGATCAGCAATAGAAAAGTCGGAGCGTAGTGAACTATCGAACTGGGATCTCTGCAACTGACCGCTGGCACCCGTTCAGTTGCAGTTTTAAGCTTCGGGTATAGAGAGGTTAGAACTCGTCCCTCTTCCTTCTCTCGATGAATGGCTGCCCGTCGGGAAGAGTTTTCGGCTCGACCTCTCTGCCGGTTTCCTTGAGTACGCGGCCGCGAATGAATTGAACGGTTGCCCCAAGCAGCAGCGCCCAGAGGCAAACAGCGATCAGCCGCCAGAACAGGACCCCGGTCGCCATCGGTTGCCAGTCGGTGTATTCCGCTCTCGCCGTTCCCCACGGCTCACGGTGCAGGCCGATCAGCACCAGGCTCACCGCCATCTCGCCCGCCGTCTCGAACACCGCGAACAGGGCGGAGCGCCACGGCCACTCGCGCACTGGGAATCTTCCGAGGTGGAGCGTCGCCATCCCCAGTAGAAAGAGCGTCCCGAGTACGAGCGATGCGCCGAGGTAAGCGCTGGTGGCTTGGCCATGGGTGAGAACGACGGCGCGGAAGAGACGAATCACGACGCCCGTGATCAGCGCGAGCTCCACGGGGGATCGCGCGATCCTCGTGAACGCTGCCGGCTCTTCGAGATCCCATTCGCTCGACTTGAACAGCCGGCGGCGCTTCTCGACGGAACGGGGCTTCGTCACGGCCTCCAATGTAACTCCCGAGCGGATGTCGTCCATAGATTTTCCTGTCGAACCATAGGGAGAGCAGTCTCTTCTTTCCGATTCGACGCCGAGCGTCGGGGATGGGTAACTATCTGATCCAGTGCCCGATCCTGCTCCACCTGATGTCGGTGAGCATCGGCAGTGGACGATCGCTGTCGTCAGCGTTGTAGGAGTAATACACGAACAGCGGCTTCCCTCTCACGTTTTCCCTCGGGACGAAACCCCAGTAGCGACTGTCCTTCGAGTTGTACCGGCTGTCTCCCATCATGAAGAGTTTGTCCGGAGGGACGACGAAAGGTCCCCAGTTGTCGTGCGTGGGCTGCGCAGGCGCGGCACCGAATCGCGAGGACTTGAGACCGACCTTCTTCTGCCAGTCGAACAACGAGTCGACGGAGTTGCCAATGTCGGGATCGACCTGCGCAGTCACACCGTACCCCTGGCGCTGCGCGATTCCATTCACATAGAGAATTCCGTTCCGCATGTAAAGCGTGTCGCCCGGCGTTCCCACGAGGCGCTTGACCAGCGTCGGTGTCGGATCCGCTCCACGCCTGGCCTCGTCCGCCTGATAGGGCGACACGAATACGACCACGTCGCCCCTGTGTGGATCTCTGTACGCCGGAAGGCTCGCGTGGCTGAACGGAATGTGGGCACCGTAGATCGCCTTGTTGACGAAGAGCCAGTCACCGACGAGGAGTGTCGGGATCATGCTGCCCGACGGGATGCGGTACGCCTCCACGAGGAACGCCCGCAGCACGAGGAAGATCGCCAGCGCGCCGACGATCGACTTGAAATTCTCCCAGAGGTTACGGACTCGGGACTGCTGCGAAACGGGGCGCGCCTTTTGAGCGCGCCCCGCGTTAGACGAAGTTGCCAATTAGCCTAGGGGTTCCTGAGATGTTTGTTGACGAGCCGGGTCATCTCGAACATGGAGACCTGCCCACGGCCAAAGATCGGACGGAGATTATCGTCGGCGTTGATCATGCGGCGGTTCTTCGAATCCTGAAGACCTTTCCGCTTGATGTACTGCCAGAGCTTCTTCGTGACTTCCGTGCGTGGCATCGGTGAGCTGCCCACTACGCTGGCGAGATCGCTGCTCGGCTGCATTGGCTTCATGAATGCCGCGTTTGGCGTGCGCTTCTTGCCCGAGGATTTCCGGCGGCTGCTCTTCCGACCGCCCTTCTTTGCCGCCTTTCTAGATGACTTTCTGGCCGAAGACTTCCGGGACGAGGACTTCTTCCTTCCTTTGCTCTTCTTTTTTGCTGCCATCTTGTCTCCTTGTTTGGTGATCGGATGCGAGTTGGTACCAGTGTGAAACGCCGTCCGTCAGCGACGCAAACTATAGTCCCGCGAGGCGAAAGCAATAGGGAAAGCAAAGAGTTTCCCTATGAAAAACACGAAATCCCAGAGGGAAAAACGACATATCGGGGTCCCGCTGGTCCAAGCGCTGCCCTCATTTTCCCCCTAGTTCCTCCAGCAGCTTCACCATTTTCACGTCGTAGGGATCGGGTGAATCGTCGTCGTCCGCTATGTCGTAGTTCTGCTGCGGGGTCTCGAGAATGAGCGGCACGTCGCTGCTGCGGTGGTCATGCATGAGCCATTCGAAGGGCTGCTTTCCTATGTGCCCGTCCCCTATGAGAACGTGGCGATCCTTGTTCGATCCCAGCTCTCCCGCGCTGTCGTTCAAGTGGAAGAAAGATGGCGCCTCGCCTGCGGCTTCCTCGAATTCGTCCAGCACCGCGGTGAATGCCTGCTTCGACGCGGTGATGTCGTAGCCCGAGGAAAAGAGATGGCAGGTGTCGAGTCCGTAGCCGGTTCTCGCCCGGAGAGATGCTGGGACGCCGGCAAGAATCTCCCTCACCTCCTGCGCCGTCTTTCCCATGGTTTTACCGGCGCCGGCAGTGTTCTCCACGAGGAGGCGCGTGTCCGATTCGACCGTCTTCAGTGCTTCCGTGATCGCCTTGGAGATGCGTTTCGCCGAGTCCGCGCGATCGCTCGTTCCCGCCGAGCCAGGGTGAAAACACACCGCACCGACGCCGAGAGCGCTCGATCTTTCCAGCTCCTTGGTGAGTCCGGCGCTGGCCCTCGCCCACTTCTCGTCGTCGGGTGTCGCGACGCTCAGCACGTAGGCCGCGTGCACGACGACATTCGCGGGCTTGATTCTGGTCTTCGCCAGCGCTGCCTTGAAGCGGGCCACGCGTTCGGGCTTGATTGTCGCCTTGTCCCCGTAAAAGCGCGGGATGGCGGTAAAGACTTGAAGAGCGGTCATCCCCGCATTCCCCGCCCGGAGAACCGCCATGTGGATGCCGCCGTTGTCGATCGTGTGGGCGCCGATGTATCGAGTCATTCCGCCGGTCGTTGCAATTATTCTACCGTACAGTCCCTCGGAAGGGCCGGCGCAATCCGGGTGTTGCACCCGCGCGTCCGGACACTGATAATAGAGAAGTCCCCTCGGTTTGGCTGATGCGAACTGTCCTATCCCTCTTGGCTCTCTGCCTGTCACCAGCAGCACTTCAGGCGCAGATAGTAGTAGCCCATATTGACATTCTCACCGGACGTGTCACGGACCTGACCGGCAAGCCGGTGGCCG
>DASWGL010000011.1:0-4664 GCA_036393735.1 Gemmatimonadaceae bacterium
GCGGGCTGATCGTATCCAGAGTCGGCGGCTGGTGGGCGCGACCGCGCGACGTCGTCCCCGAGGCGCTCGCGGCCGAGTTCCGATTACCGATCGCGGCGGTAAGCGGAGTATTTGGCGGCGTTTTCCACTCGGTGCTCGACGGCATCATGTACCAGGACATCCATCCCTTCCGGCCGTTGACCGATGCAAACCCGTTGTACGAGCTCGTGAGCATCCGGGTGCTTTATCTGTTCTGCATTATCACCGGTCTCGTGGGGGGAGCGCTGCTGCTGGCGCGGGAGCGGCAAAAGAGGCGGTACTGACTGAGGCTTGCGGTGAATCGTGCTTCCCTGCTAAGTAATCAGCACAATCCACCGCGAGGGCATACGCGCCTCAACGCGACCTGCACGAGCCATCCCCTGCATCATCGCGCGCGCGATCGCCATCTCCGGACCGATGCTGCTCGACGCATCGCGGCCACACGCGAGTGAAAGAGAGCACTCGGGACCCGACCAGCCTGATCCACGATTTCGACGCCCAGCAGCACGAGAACGTTTTCACGAGGGCGTTTTCCTACGCGGCGAGCCAGCTGCCGATCAGTTTCGATAAAGACGTCGAGCTGGCCGACAGAGTGGTGATGATGGATGACATCGGGTTCATCTTCGAGCTGTGCGAGCGCGAGCACAAGGTTACCTCGAAAGTGGGCGACCTCGAGAAGTGGGTCTCCAATCACGTCATGAGAAAGGGCGTGAAACGGATCCAGAACACCCGTGACTTGCTCGGCAACTACGTGGGCCTGTCGCTGGTGAATCATTTCGGACACCGCGTCACGGTCTCGCCGAAAAAGCCCGAATCGTTCGTTACGATGATTATCTATCGCGTGCCCGCGAAATCGCGCGCGTTCCGCGCCGCGCGGTTCAAGAAAAGTCGCCACAGCGGCTTCGTCCACGTCCTGAGGGACGCCGACTACTTCGAGATCTGCCACCATTTCGTCACTCCCACGGAGCTACTCGACTACTTCAGCTTTCGGCGCGACGTTCTTCTCAACTGGGATCCACCATCGACAGCGGTGAGCGAATCGGCGCTGATCGGACAGTACCTGCTGGAAGATTTTTCGTCGCCACCCGATGCCAGGTTCGAGAGGGCGGCGCGTTCCCGCGGAGGGCCAACCGCGTGCGAGTTCTCCTTCGTGCTCGAGACGCTCGCCAGCAAGATCTCGGCGCAGGAGGAAGAGTACGCCGACACCGATGGCTACGAGATTCTTCTCGGCTTGGCGCTCCTGGAACGGTATGCGCTGCGTGCGCTCAAGCTGCAGCTGCGGCTGGCGTTGGAAGCCGTGCGCGCCGATCGGTTCGAGCAGCCGTACCGAATCGCGTCGGAGCGGACGGGCAGCGGGTTTCTCACCGTGCCGGTGACGCGGGAATTCCACGACCGCGCCCGGAACGCCTTGCGAAGTCTTTCCCGTGCATCCAAGTACGAGCTCAACCTTGAGAAACAGGTCGGGATCGGAATGTGGAAGAACAGCGAGTTCGTCGACATTGAATGGATTTTTCTGGCGGGGAGCAATCCTCCGGATCCGGATCTCGAAAGCCGACTCGCGTACAACTATCCATTCCGCAGAACGAGCGAGCAGAGACAGCTGCCGATTTTCACCTGAACGTTGTCGCGGGAGGCAGGATGCTGGCATCAATGGACATCATCGCGTTTGTTCCCACCAAAAATCCTAAGAAAGCACGCGAGTTCTTTGAGACGACGCTCGGGCTCCGCTTTCTCAGCGACGATCAGTTCGCCCTCGTTTTCGATGCAAACGGGGTGATGGTCCGCGTCGTCGACGTCTCAGGAGTCGCGGATTACAAACCCGCTCCGTTCACCATCCTGGGCTGGAGCGTCAGCAATGTCGGCAAGACCGTGAACGGGCTTCAGAAGAAGGGAGTAAAGTTCGAGCGTTATCCGGGGCTGGAACAGGACCAGCTCGGGGTCTGGAGCTCGCCAGGCGGGGCCAAGGTGGCATGGTTCAAGGATCCGGATGGGAACGTGCTGTCCTTGACCGAGATGTAGACTGGTAGCTCTCTCGCAAACACCTGTTGGCGCTACGATTATTCGCATGTATAATCGGAACAAACACCGGCATTTCGTGGTCTTATGGATATCCCCCACCGAGAATAAGATGAGACGCTCTCTGCCCAACTTCGCCGCCATGCTGGCGGTTCTTACGATCGCCTTCGTTCTGTTTGCCGCGAAGCTCACGAACGGCGCTTCCCGCTCAACGGATGGGCCGGTCAGCGCGCCCGCATTCGATGCGCAGCTGGCTAGTGGCGCCACCGAGGACACTGCTGTGTTCGCCGGCGGGTGCTTCTGGGGGGTCGAAGCCGTGTACGACCACGTGAAGGGAGTGAAGCGCGCCATCTCCGGTTACGCCGGTGGCGATCTGGCGAATCCTTCGTACGAGCAGGTGAGCACCGGCGACACAGGGCACGCGGAATCCGTAGAGGTCATCTACGATCCGTCGCAGGTGTCGTACGGCAAGCTGCTGCAGATCTTCTTCTCGGTCGTGCACGATCCAACGCAGCTCAATCGCCAGGGACCCGACCACGGCACGCAGTACCGCTCGGCGATCTTCTACAGCAACGCCCAGCAGCAGCAGGTTGCGGAGAGCTACATCAAGCAGCTGACGACGGCGAAGACGTTCTCGCGTCCGATCGTGACGCAGGTCGCGAAGCTGCGCGGGTTTTATCCCGCCGAAGCGTACCACCAGAATTACCTGGCCCAGCACCCGAACCAGCTGTACATCGTGATCAATGATCAGCCGAAGGTCGCGGCGCTCAAGAAGCAGTTCGGGGATATCTACCGCAATTAACTGCAACTGAACGGGTGCGAGACTGGGAACTGCAAACTGAACGGAGACTGCAAACTGAACGGGTGCCAGACGTCAGTAGCCTAGTTGCTAGTAATTCAGTTCACGACGCCCGGACTTACCTCAATGGCGTTCCTGGTACAGGCAGTGGCTGTGCTTTGACCCGTGCTGGTGAGGTCGGGGCGTAGTGAACTAACGACTGGCACCTTTGCCACTGGCGTCTGGCACCCGTTCAGTTTGCATTTCCCTCTCAAAGATTGCGCTAGTTTTTCCGCCATGGATGTCCAGCTACTCGCGGTCCCCTACGATTCCGGGAATCACCGCGCGCGCATGGGTGCGGGCCCGGAGGCGCTTCTCGACGCCGGACTGGAGCGCGCACTCCGCGACAACGGCCACAGCGTGCACACAAGGGTCGCCGAGCTGGCGCCTGGCGCGTGGCGCGCAGAAATCCAGACGAGCTTCGAGCTGATGCGGATGCTCTCGGGCGGCGTCCGCGAAGCGATTGAATCGGGCCGGCTTCCAATCGTTCTCGCCGGCAACTGCAACACTGCCGTCGGGACTCTTGCCGGACTCGGCACGGACTTCACCGGAGTAGCCTGGTTCGATGCCCACGCCGACTTCAACACCCCCGAGACCACGGCAAGCGGATTTCTGGACGGGACCGCGGTCGCCATAATCACCGGTCGCTGCTGGACTCAGCTCGCGGCAACAGTGCCTGGGTTCGAGCCGGTCCCCGATGACCGGGTGTGCCTGATCGGAACGCGCGACATTGACTCGCTGGAGGGCGGCCTGCTCGACGAATCGGCTGTTGACGTCATCGAGCCGAGAAAGCTGCGATCGGATCTGGCCCGTGCGCTCGCGTTGATCAAACAGCACGTCCGCAAGATGTATGTCCACCTCGATTTGGATGTTCTCGATGCCCGCGTGGCGGCGGCAAACTCGTTCGCGGTCTCGGATGGACTGACCGTCGAGGATGTCGAGTACGCCCTCTCGGAAATCGCCCGGCAATTCCAGATTGCCGGTATCACCCTGTCTGCCTACGACCCAGCCGCCGATACAAATGGCGCTGCCGCCGAAGCGGCCATCCGCCTGATCTGTGCTGCTGCAGGGTTCGCGGGGCGAACGTAGATTCTCCCGGGCTCACGCGCCACTCAAATCCGACGGAGGTTTTTGCAATGCATTTCCCCGCGGTCAACTACCTCGCAGTTCTTGTAGCCGCCATCGTCATCTTCGTACTCGGCGGGCTCTGGTATTCTCCGGTCCTGTTCGTGAAAAAGTGGGTCGCGCTTCAGGGGAAGACCGAGGAGCAAATGAGGGCCGAGGCGGCGAGCGCCAACATGCCCCTCATGTACACCAGCGCCTTCGTGACGGCGCTGATCACGTCCTGGGTCATGGCGCACCTGCTCGGGCACTTTGCCGCCGCGGCCGATCCTTCAGTCATGCAGCTCAACGCAGCGCACGGCGCGATGTTCGGCTTCGTCTGCTGGCTCGGCTTCGCGGCGCCGACGAGCTACGCCACCGCCATCTTCTCCGGCAAGCCGAAGCAGCTCTGGCTAATTGATACGAGCTACAATCTCGTCTCGTTCATGCTTGCGGGACTCATTCTCGCAGTGTGGAGATAGCACGATCTTCGTTCAGCCAATCAGGAGGAGAGAGATGATGTACAAGTCGCGCCGGTACTGGCGGGCAACCGTCACCGCTGCTGCACTGATTCTGGGAGTTGTATCGATGGCTTCCGCGCAAGCCACAAAAGCAGCGAAGGCAAAACCCAAGGCGACAGCAAAAGCCACGGGTCATTTCAAGGTGACGGCGCCCGATCTCGCGTCGAAGG
>DASWGL010000012.1:0-4178 GCA_036393735.1 Gemmatimonadaceae bacterium
CTATTGGTGGCGTTCCCGTACTACATGAAGTGGTTTGTCTAGCCGTGGAGACAGCTCATGAAAACGATCGGTCTCATTGCAGCGGCAATAGTGATCACGGTGGCCATCGTGGCTGTCCGGTCGCGAACGCCTGAGCGCAACCAAGTGCGCGAGGTTGGGTCGCAGGTCGTCGCTGTCCGCTCGCAAATGGTGACACTGAAGGTGCCGAAGATGGACTGCGCCGGCTGCGAGGTCGGCGTCCGGATCGCGGCGAGCAAAGTCGACGGCGTGAAAGACGTGAAGACAGATTCGGACAAGCGCACCGCCCACGTGACCTTCGATCCCTCAAAGACCACGGCGCAGGCCATCGCGAGCGCGATCACAAAAGGGACAGGATTCGACACCGATGTCCCGCACACCGACAAGAGCAAGACATAACGACCGAAGCATGGCTAACAACTTCGATCTGCTCATCGTTGGTTCCGGCTCGACCGCCTTTGCAGCCGCGCTGACCGCTCAGGAGTTGAGCAAGACCGCGGTCATGACGGAAGAGCGGTCCACAGGCGGCACTTGCGTGAATCGCGGATGTCTCCCTTCAAAAAACCTCATTGAGGCCGCGAAGATCATCCACGAAGCGGGCAACCCGCGCTATCCGGGACTCACACCATGCGCAATCGGCTTGAACTTCGCCGCACTCGTCGCCCAGAAGGACGATCTGGTTCACGATTACCGGAAGAAGAAGTACGAAAGCCTGATCGGCGGTCAAATCCACATCGAGAAGGGCCACGTGCAGTTTGCGGATCCGCATACTGTGGAAGTGGATGGCAAGAGGCTTAGCGGGGAGAAGGTGTTGATCGCTACGGGGTCCCGCGCCGTCCTGCCGTCGATCGAGGGCCTGGACCGAGTCCCGTATCTGACGAGCGATCTGTTGACGGTCGATGAACCGCAAGCACTGCGCGAGCTGCCGAAGTCGCTCGTCATTGTCGGCGGTGGGTACATCGCCCTCGAGTTGGGCCAGATGTTCAGCCGCTTCGGCACCGACGTGACGATCCTCGAGCGCAACGCGCAGTTGCTCGCCCGCGGCTACGAGCCGGAAGTGGGCCGCAGCATCGGAGACGTTTTCGCACAGGAGGGTATTCGGATCGTGTTCAACGCGACCCCAAAGGCGGTGCAGCAGAATGGGTCCGAAGTCGTGACGACGGCCGTCGTCGCGGGCCTGGAGCGGGAGTACCGGGCCGAGCGCCTCCTCGTGGCAACCGGTCGACGTCCCAACTCGGACAACATCGCGATCGAGCGGGCCGGCGTACAGGTCAACGAGCACGGCGACGTGGTGGTGGATGAGTACTTACAGACGAACGTGTCGCACATTTTCGCTGCGGGGGACGTCATCGGACAGCAGCACGGCAGTCAGATGGCGACGCCGGTGGGCAGTCGTCAGGGTGGCATCGCCGCGCAAAACGCGCTGTCAGGAAAGCCGATGAAGGCGGTCGATCATCGTGTGATCCCTCGAACGATCTTCACCGACCCGGAAATAGCGGTGGTCGGCATGCCCGAGAAGGAGGCGATCGCCGCCGGTCATCGGTGCTGGTGCAACACGCTCCCGATGTCGATCGTGCCCCGCGCGAGCGCAATCCGCGACACGCGCGGAATCGTCAAGATGGCGATCGACGTCGACACAGACGAAGTGCTGGGCGTGGCGATAGTCGGTCACAACGCAGGCGAGGTGATACACGAGGCAGCGATGGCCATGAAATTCCGGGCCAAGATTCACGATTTCATTGACCTGTTGCACGTGTTCCCGTCGATGGCGGAGGCACTCAAGATCATCGCCATCTCGCGATTCAAGAATCCAGCGAGGCTCTCCTGTTGCGCGGAATGATGGAGCAGCGTTCGCAGAATGCGTACGGGTACGAGCACGGAGGTCCGGCCAGGCCACCGTTGGAAGCAGTTTCTCAGACCGGTGCATGCCGCTGGCGCTGCGCCCGGTGTTCTTCTGCGGTGCCTCCTAGTCGCCGATCCTCAATAGTCCAAGAACGTGGACAACAGCTCATGCAAGGAAACTAGCCCGCGCCAAGGGCGGTGCACGGAGACTACTTATCCCGCTGTGCTGCGCTGGCCGCTTGACTCCGTAGGTAGGTCCAGGGTTTATCCTCTAAGGGTGAACTCGAAGCAGGCAGTCGAGAAGCTGACCATCAGCCGTTTGGCTCGGCTGGGCGGCGTCAACTTGGAGACCGTCCGCTACTACGAACGAGAGGATCTGCTGCCGCGTCCGCCACGAACACGGTCGGGCTACCGGATCTTTCCGAACGATGCCGCGCGGCGGCTACGCTTCATCAAGAGGGCCCAACAGTTGGGATTCTCGCTGACGGAGATTCGGGAATTGCTCACGCTACGGGTCAAGCCCGGAACGAAGCGTGACCTGATCCGGGCTCGCGCGGAAACGAAAATCGCTGACATCGAACAGAAGATCAAAACCCTGACCGCGATGAAACAATCGCTCGCGCAACTCACAACCCAATGCTCAGGCTGCGGTCCGGTTTCCGAGTGTCCGATCCTTGAGAGCCTTGATCACGAGACCGAGGTCGTAAATGGCTAACCGCACCTGGAAGGAAACAGCACTCGCCGTGCCCGGTGTCGGTGTGTCGATGTTGCCCAACGTAATCTGTCCGGTCTGCTCGCCGGCATACGCCGCCGTGCTCTCGTCACTCGGTCTCGGGTTTCTCGTATCGACGGCATATCTGCTGCCTGTGACGGTCGCCTTCCTCGCGATTGCCGTCAGTGCGCTCGCGTTTCGAGCGTCCAGTCGTCGCGGGCTCCGTCCATTTTGGATCGGCATGATCGCCGCAAGCAGCGTGGTCGCGGGAAAGTTCTGGCTCGATTCGGCGACGATCACTTACACGGGAGTCGGTCTGCTTGTCCTCGCATCAGTCTGGAACGTCATACCGCGTCGCGCGAACATCTGCTCATGCCTTCCAGCAGACGCCGGCTCAACGAGTGAAGGCATCTGAGAAGTAGGAATTATGGCCACAGCAAAGCATACGATCGAGATCTTTAGTGCGGGCTGCTCGACCTGCAAAGAGACTATCGACCTGGTGAAGAAGGTCGCCGGGGCCGACCATCATGTCCAGGTTCACGACATGCAGCACGGCGACACCGCCGCGCGAGCCAAGAAGCTCGGCGTCCGGAGTCTGCCGGCGGTCGTCATCAACGGCAAGCTGGCGGGATGCTGCGCCGGCCGCGGGCCGGACGAGCACGTGATTCGTGAAGCCTTGCAGTAAGTAGTAGCGAGGAAGCATGGGCGCGATAACGCGCCCACCCTTGGATAGCTGGCTGCCCCATCCGGAACCAGTAGCCCGAGCGCACTCGGTCTACAGCTTCCCGTTCGGGACCGGAATGGCTATGCGAGGCGGCTCGGTCCAGTTCCGCTCGTCCATCTGCCTCGCATTCCATCATCGGCCTCGAGAGCTGACTGCCTCGGTGATACGAAGCGAACGCCCAGTCGGGCCTCCTTCATGTCGGCGTGCATGGCGGTTTCAAAGACCGGTGCCCGCCGGCAGGCCCGTGCGCGCGTCAGATCCGCGTGCGCCTCAAGGCCTCGACACGCGATTGACCAGAGAAGTGGACGCCAGCGCATGCGAGCAAACCCGCGAGCGCCAATCACTTGCCGGAATGCTTGTCGGCAAAAACAACCGCTGTCTTCTGTCAGCGCTCCGGACGCCCGATCGCCGCCATTCCGAGCCTGGTTCTGGGAGCTGGCAGGGACAATCTCAGGGACAATCGTGGGGACAGCCGCTAGGCGTGTAAGTCGCGATCTCGTTTATACTTAGCTTTCTCGCCGCGGTGAGGTGGCCGAGTGGCTGAAGGCGATGGTTTGCTAAACGGAAGCCCGCCTCTCGTCCAACCTCGATTTTCCTCGTAAATCCTTCACTATTTTCTACTTCCCCGATCGAGCGAGTTGGCTGGCGTTGGCTCTGGACAGGCTGTTTTGGCGCGTCTCAGGGACAATCGTGGGGACAGTTCCACCGTGCGACGGGTGTCGCCGCCGGATTGGTCTCAGTCAACCATCCACCTGACGTCCTCCGATCGAATTGTCCAAACCAGCAGAAAGAACGGCTGCTTCAAGAAGTTCGAGGATTTGGGAGAGCGCGTGCGTCAGCGTCTCGGATCGTGTCAGACCACATTACGCGCCCTTTCTTGAA
>DASWGL010000013.1:0-3844 GCA_036393735.1 Gemmatimonadaceae bacterium
AGCGCCGCCTGCGTGAACTGTGTCACGACCGGCATCAGCAGCTTGATGTGCCGCTCCTCGGGCGAGAACGATGGATCGCACGGGCCAACGGTCAGCCATATTTTTTTTACCGACGGAACGCGGGTTACGAGCTGTGTTCCGAAATTCGTCGGGATGGATTGACCCGGCTCATCGGGCAGCACGTCCGGCATCTGTACTTTGGGGCTGGAGCGGGCGATGACGGTCAACGAGGAGCGGCCGTCGGCGGTGCCCCACACGGCGGCCTCACAATGCGTCCCTTCACGAAACGCAATGAGGACCGCTTCGAGCTCTTTCACTCCCGGTGCAACGTCAGGCGGACGACGTTGCCTTTGTCCCGGAAGCTCTCCACCCGGTCCATCAACTGCCGCATCAGGAATAACCCGCGGCCTTCCTCTTTGGTGAGGTTCTCAGCGGTAGTGCAATCCTGCGTGCACTCGTCGACGTCGAATCCCGGCCCGTCATCGACGACTTCAAAGATGAGATCGGTATCGCTGATGATCGCCCTCACGCGAACCTGTGTGCCACCGGTAACTTCGTTCCCGCGCAGGATGGCGTTGGAGAGGGCCTCTGACAGCGCCACCGGGATGTTGAGGGAGCATTTGGCGGGCGAAATCTTGAGCTCGCGGCACCGCTGCCTCGCGAGCTCCACTACGCCTTCTATGTATTCGACATCACTGGGAATCTGAAGATCGAACGCGACCCTGGATTCCGCCATTAAAAGCTCTCTAGCGCGCGCTCCCGGGTGTCGGAGATCTGGAACAGGGTGTCGAGCTTGGTGAGCTCGAAGAGCGTCTGGAGATCGTCATTGAGATTGGCCAGACGCAGCTCGCCGCCCTGCTCCCGAATCTTCTTCGACAACGAGACGAGCACGCCAAGGCCCGAGCTGTCGATGTAGCCGGTCTGGCTGAAGTCGATCAGGAATTTTTTCTCGCCCTTCTCGAGCTCGTCGAGGACCTTCTGCTTCAGCTCCTGACGATTCCCCACAATCAGCTGACCTTCGACATCGACCACGACGACCTCTGCTTGTTTCTTGATCGAGAAACTCATTCAGATTATCTCCAGTGTGGTTCTGTTCCCTCAAGACGCGCGGTGCCTTGTGCGCCCGGCCGATTGCAGTGCTGCAATTGCGGCCACGTTAATAATGTCCTCTCTGTCCGCGCCGCGCGAGAGATCGGAGACAGGATGCGCGAAGCCCTGAAGTATCGGCCCCACTGCCTGTGCACCACCGACCCGCTGAACCAACTTGTAAGCGATGTTCCCAGCGTCCAGCGACGGAAAGACAAGCACGTTGGCTCTTCCGGCAACTCGACTGGATGGTGATTTCCGGGCGGCAACCGTGGGAGCCAGCGCGGCATCACCTTGCAATTCTCCGTCCACTGCGAGTTCGGGCGCACGTTCCCTGATTATGCGGAGGGCATCTCGCACGAGGTCGACGCTCGTACCCTTGGCGCTTCCGTGTGTGCTGAAAGAAAGGAGCGCGACGAGCGGCTCATCACCGACGATGAGCCTCCGGTCTGCCGCGGCGGCGATCGCGATGTCGGCGAGATTCTCGGCCGTCGGATAGGGAATGACCGCGCAGTCGGTGAACGTCAGCACTTCGTTCACATCTGCGCCGGGTGGCGACACCATGTAGAACGCGCTCGAAACGACTCGTACGTTGGGAGCGATGCCGATGTTGTGAAACGCGCTCCGCAGGACATCGGCGCTCGTATACACCGCTCCGGCAACGCACGCGTCGGCCTCACCCGCCGCGACGAGCCGATGCGCGAACTCCAGCGCTGAGCCATTCTCGACCTGAACCCATCGAAGTCCGGCTCGCGTGGCGGCCTCGGCCAATGGCGGGCCGTCGACGACGAGAATCGGAATAGCTATTCCAGCTCTCGCAATCTCGCTTGCGGCCGATATGACTCGCTCGTCTCCGCTCTCGGGGAATACTATCCGCCGCCTGAGTGTCGCCGCGCGCTGGCGGATTCTGTCAACAAAGCTCACCCGTCGTCCCTTTTAACCTGGCTGAGCGAGCGGATCAACTCTTGGGCCCGGTCGGACCGTTCTCGAACTTCCTTGCCAGCGCTTTGGCGACCGCTGGATGCACCAGGCCGTCGAGATTTCCACCGTGCTGCGCCACTTCACGCACGACGCTCGAGCTGATGTAGGTCGTCTCTACCGACGGAACCATGAAGACGGTCTCGAAGTTCTCCGACATGTGTCGATTCATCAGCGCCATCTGGAACTCGTACTCGAAGTCGCTGACGGCGCGAAGTCCGCGGATGTTGAGCCTGGCGCCAATCTTTTTCGCGAAGTCGACAAGGAGGCCTTCGAACTGAGTCACTTCGACGTGCTTGTTTTTCGAGGTAGCGGCGCGTATCAGCTCGACCCGCTCTTCAGTAGTGAAGAGTGCCTTCTTCGACGAATTAACGGCGACCGCAACGACGAGATGATCGACGAACTCGCAGCTTCTCCGGATCAGGTCCTCGTGTCCCCGCGTGATGGGGTCGAAGCTTCCAGCATAGATGGCCGTGATTACCACGTCATTCCTCGCTGCGGTAGAATGTGATTGCTGTCGAGCCATACTTGCGCGTCACGCCCCCTTCGGGCATCGCGACCTTCGCCGCGTGCTCGATGCTCAGCACTCCGCTGAAGGGCGATTTCATCCACCGCTCCGCCAGTTTGGCGGCGTCGCCGCTCGCATAAGGTGGATCGGCGAAGGTCACATCGTAAGCGAGTGGGCCGAGCCCTTCTGCAAAAGGGAGCGCCGGCTTTCGGTGGACTGTCGCGAGGTCGCCGGCGCCCAGCGCCTCGATGTTCTCCTGCAAGGCGCGAAAGCTTTTGGGATCTTTCTCCACGAAATCGGCGGTGACCGCGCCGCGCGATAGCGCCTCCAATCCGAGCGCACCGGAACCGGCGTAGAGGTCTAGCACGCGGGCGTGTGGCAGATCCGTTTGCAGAATGCTCATCCAGGCTTCACGAACGCTATCGAGGGTCGGCCTCACGTCGGGGCCAGGTGGCGCGCTGATCTTTCTTCCCCGCCAGCGGCCGGCGACTATGCGCACTTCAAACCGCGGGAAGCAGGAAGCGGGAAGCGGGAAGCGGGAAGCGGCAAGGGAACGCCAGGGTCACGTTTCCGTCGCTCGAATATCCGCGATTCTTGCCTGGAGGTAACTCTCTCCGCGATAGTCGTCGCGCTCGAGTCTGAACGCAACGTCTACTTTCGTACCCGGCTGGAATTCGCCCACTCGGCCGGCCAGCCCCCACCCAATCGCATCGAGTGATCCAGTTCCGGTATCGAGCACGATCTTGAGCCCGTCCTTGCCTACGGCGCGTGGCGGCCGCGCGATCGTCACACTGCGCGAGAGCAGAACCGGTGTCGGATTCCCGATCCCGAACGGCTCGAAGTGACGGAAGAGTGATTCGAGCTTGCCGTCCATGCCGTCGATGCTGACCTCGAGATCGACCCGTATCTCTGGGATGAGGTCGGCCGGTGTGAGCACTGACCGCGCGATCTCGTTGAATCGGGTCGCGAACTGCGCGACTTTGTCGCGCGCGATGGTCACGCCGGCGGCAGCCCGATGTCCTCCGAACCGCAGCAAGTGCTCCCGCGCCTGTCCGAGCGCGCCGTGAAGATCGAATTTCGGGATCGACCGGCCAGATCCTTTGCCCTGATCGCCCGAGAGCGCAATCAGCACCGTCGGTCTTCCAAACTCTTCGACCAGTCTGGACGCCACGATACCGATCACGCCTGGGTGCCAAGTGTCGTCGGCGAGAACGATAGTGAACATTTCGTCGAGGTCCCTCGCCAATACTTTCTCGCGGGCCTGCTCGAGCG
>DASWGL010000014.1:0-5312 GCA_036393735.1 Gemmatimonadaceae bacterium
GGAGATTCTGGGCGCCAACTCCAGGCGGGTCGAGTGTCTGGATCGTGGCCAACATCTTCACGCCTTCCTCCTCAGTATAGAGAGGAAGGTCGTCGGTTTGGCGACCCGCATCCTCCGCCGCCTTGGTCACCACTTCGTTCAAGGCTCGGACGATATCTTCCACTCCGCACGCGAGATAGCCATCGTCGTTGATGTTGCCTATGAACTCGTCGGCGAGCAGAGTCTGGCGCGGAGTGAGCTCGAGAAGGCTGACCTGATCCCGGAGGTGATCGCTTAGATCGCGGGTGGCGACGGTGACCGGCTCGAAGTACTCGCGCTCCTCGTGCTCTTCGCGGCGGCCGCCGGCGGTATCGAAGCCATCGAGCAGGATCTCCTCCCAGTCGATCTCGCCGGATCGCTCATCCTCGGTTTCTGCTTGCGCCGGCTCGGCCGCTTCGCCCTCCTGCTCCTCCTCTTCCTCCTCCTCGGCCTCGACGAGATCGAGGAAGGGATTGTTGAGAAGCTCTTGCTTGAGGTGCTGCTGGAGGTCCAGCAGCGGCATGTAGAGCAGGTCCATCGCCTGATAGAGGCGTGGATTGATCTTGAGCTCCTGACGGAGCTGCGTCGACTGATTAAGACCAGGCTTCAAGAGGCGGCTACCTCGTCTCTATCGCGAGCGAATCTCTCGCGCAGCCGTGCGGTGAGCGTTGGACCAAGATAGATGTCAGCCACTGTGTCGTCGAAAACGAGATCCCGGACCGTTCCGGAGACCTTAACCTGCCCATCGAACATAATGTATGCACGGTCCACGATGTCGAGCGTTTGTTCCACGTTGTGATCGCTAATGAGCACGCCAATGCCACGGTGACGCAGTCCGGCAACGATTGTTTGTATGTCGTGCACAGCAATCGGATCGACCCCCGCGAACGGCTCGTCGAGCATCATGAACTTCGGAGCCGTGACGAGCGCTCGCGTTATTTCGAGGCGCCGTCGCTCGCCGCCGGAGAGTGCGTACGCCTTGCTCTTGCGCAGCCTCTTGATGCTCAGCTCATCGAGCAGCTTCTCGAGGCGCGCCGAGCGTTCTGCGGCAGAGAGTGGAAGCGTCTCCAAAATCGCCAGAATGTTGTCCTCGACCGACAGCTTCCGAAAGATCGAAGGCTCCTGCGAAAGATAACCAATGCCTCGCCGCGCCCGCTCGTACATCGGGAGCTTGGTGATATCTATTCCGTCCAGCAGTATTCGGCCGGAGTCCGGCTGAATGAGGCCAACGATCATGTAGAAGGTGGTCGTCTTTCCAGCCCCGTTCGGGCCGAGCAGTCCGACAATCTCACCCTGCTGTAGCCGGAGCGCGACGTCGTTCACGACCTTTCTGCCGCGGTAAATCTTTGTCAATCCGTCCGCCTCCAGCACGCTCCCGCCGATGAGTGTGGGGCGCGGGGGCGTCGAGAGCGCGAGGCGCGAGTGTTCACCGGTCTCCCGCATCGCTTCGGCGAATTCGGCGCGACGGGGGGCGATGTCCTTCCAGAGGGACGGTGCAATACGGACCGTGTCGGTATCGCGGTGGAGGTCGCCGTTCAACGGCAGAATCACCCCGCATTCGGCCAGTCGGGGCAGGATCGACGCGGTGAGATAGGCGCGAACCTCGTCCTGGCCCAGGCGCCCGGCTTCGCGGTCCGCGTCGACTCCCTTCGCGCGCAAGGCGTGGATGTAGTCATTCCTGTAATTCGCAGCGACATCGCGAACTCTGGCGACGCCGTCTTCGTCGGCGGCGCGGACGATGGCGTGCAGCGCCAGGCCATCGAGCTGGTCCTTCTGCGAAACTCCGGCAATGAGCGCGCGCACGCTCTCGCGCAGCTGGTCGCTATCGCTCATCGCTTGATAACAGGGGGCTTTGCCGCAGGAGGCGCCTTCTTGGTTTGTGTCCCGGCCGCGCCCGGCTTTTCTCCGGTCGACGCAGCGGCGGGCTCGATCAATACGCCCGTCGCCTTGTCGGTCACGGTAACCGTAGCCACCTTGCCCTCCTCGAACATGATATCGATGATCCTTCCCCGCACATAGTTGACGGTCGGCTCGGTCTGGGGGCCTTTGGAGTTCTTCATCTGATAAAAGGATCTGGCGCCGCCCTCAGCGATAATCTCGCGAATTTTGGGCTTGCTCGATGTGTCGGTGGTGACCAGGGAGTCGAAGTGAGCGACGATGGTATCGCCCCTCATCCAGTCTCTCTGCGTGGAAACGACACCCGAATCAGGATTGCTTTCAGCGTAGGCCTTACGCAATGCTCGGACCTCCCGGATGCGCTGCCCCGGCATTATCGCATCGATCGAGTCTGCAATGATCTCGCGCTCGGGTGAAACGGCGTGTGCGCGGCTCTTGCCCCACGCCATCGCGCGCTCGAGCTGGTTGTTCTGCATCCTGAGATCGATTGAATCAGCCACCAATTCGAGATCCTTACTGAGCGCATGCCCATTGGGAGTTGCGACTACGCGCTCGACCTGGCGGTTGCGTGAGTATACATCGATCACCCCGCCGGTGAGCGTGAAGGTGCGAGTACCCTTGCCCTGAACAGATGGCTGACGCATTAGTCGCGCGAAATCGCGCCCGCTATCCATGAATGCCGAATCGCCAGTTGCCAGAAGGTCCGGCCGGGTGATTTCAACGCGTCCCGAAGCGTAGACGAGACTGTCGCCTTCCATCACGATCTGATTGGCGATGACGCGGGCAGTGTCGGCTGGTCTGCCGCGTCCGGTAGTGTCCTTTTGAATCAGGGTGACCGTCGGACGTCCGGGCGCGAACATTCGCGCGAGTGGACGCTGAGGCGTACTTCGGTAGTAATCGGCGACTGGGCCGCGGAGCGTGCTGCCGTTTGACTGCACCGCCACTACATCTCCTTCGGCGTGAAGGTGGTCGTCGTTCTGGTAGTAGGTCATCGTGCGCGAGTCTACTTTGGCGCGCGGCTCGGTGTAATGCACATTGCCAACGAGATACAACCGTCCCTCGGCTTCGTAATACTCCGCACTGTCAGCGGTGAGAGTGTTGCCCTGGCCAATGCAGTGCGCGATGATGCCGCCTCCCAGGTACGTGGTCCTCTTGCCGGTAACAGGATCGGTTTTGATATTCGCGGGATTCCCAGGCTTATTGACGAAATCCAGATCGCAATTGCGTGGAAGGTTCTGTGCTCTCGCCATCCCCGCGAAGGCACACGAAGACACTGCTGCCAGGAACCATTTCGCGCTGCTCACCGTTTAGGAGGAGGCGTTGTGAGCGGCGTCTTGCTCGGCGTTGTGGACGATGCGGGAGCAACAGGCCCCGTCGATACACCTCTCGCAATTCCCTTCGCGCCGCTCAGGATCTGGATGTTCTTCATGTTGGGGTCGGATCGGAAGCCGACTCCCTCGAGCCTACGATTCGGCTCGGTCATCACGAACGCGCTGTCGCTCGAGATCTGGTTCTTCTGCTGATTGTAAATCAGCTCCGGAGTCGTGAGCCGGCGGCCATCTTCGGATACCACCACGACGTTCCCCCGCGCGATCATGTTGTTCGTGCGATTGTTGATGGTACCGTGCCGCGATGTGAGCACCGCGTCTTTGGCGCCCGTGACCGTATAGAACGTCGTGTGCACGTTCTCCAGCTCCTGGCGGGTGTTGTCGTCGAAGAAATAAGCGGTGTCGGCCTCAAGCTGCGCTCTCGCCAATCCCTGGTCAGTGAGCTTGAATCGCGCGCCGTACATTATCTGGTCAGCCGAGTCAGCGAGGGGCGAGTGTGTTGCAACCGGCGGCTGCTTCTTGGAGCTGCAGGCGCCAGCGCTCGCGACGGCAAGCATCCCGGTGACGAAAAACACCCGCACTAGACGACTCCGGCGCGCATGAGATCGTGCAGGTGGATCACTCCGCTAATCCGGTCGTCTTCGTTCAGCACCGGCATGGCGATGATGCCGTGCGTCTCCATACGATAAACGACCGCACTTCCGAGCTCGTCGGCGCGCGCCACCTTTGGCGTCCGGTTCATGACCTTCGTAACCAGAATCGGGAAGACGTTGTCCTCATGCTCCATCAGCCGTGAGAGATCGCCGGTAGTGATGACTCCCGACACCGCTCCTGTTCCATTAGTGACGATCGCGATTCCCCGGCGCTCCGCGAGCTGCACGACCGCATCGCGCATCGTGGCTGATTCGGGAAGAATAGGAAGGTTGTCGGTGATCATCACGTCGGATACCCTCGTCAGCAGACGTTTTCCAATCGCGCCACCGGGATGAAGCCGGGCGAAATCGTTCGCGTCGAACCCCTTTTCCTCGAGGAGTGCGATCGCCAGCGCATCACCCAGTGCGAGGGCCACTGTCGTGCTGGTCGTGGGCGCGAGATCGTGCGGGCACGCCTCCTCCTTCACCCACCCATCGAGGGTCACATCGCTGTGCCGCGAGAGCGTCGATTTCGTATCACCGGTGAGCGCAATCGTGCATACACCGAGGCGCTTTAAATGATCGAGGAGTCCAAGAACTTCATCCGACTCGCCGCTCTTTGAGATGAGAATCGCCACGTCCGATTGGCCGACGATCCCCAGGTCGCCGTGCACACTGTCGGCGGGATGAAGGAATGTCGCGGGCGTTCCCGTCGATGTCAGTGTCGCGGCGATCTTGCGCCCTACCAGGCCCGATTTTCCAACGCCCGATACGATGACCCGCCCCTTGGAGCGGGCGATGGTCTCGACGGCGCGCGCAAATTCGTCTCCGATGCGACGCTCCGCCTCGCCGAGCGCTTCAGTCTCCATACGGAGAACTCGCCGTCCGCGCTCGACGATGTCCTTGTGGGTCATCGGTGGATGCGCGCCCAGATGTCGACGGCGCGCTCGAGCAACGACGCCATCTCGGCCAGCGGCACCATGTTGGGCCCGTCACTTGGCGCGCAATCAGGATCGGGATGTGTCTCGAGGAAAAGTCCCTGAGCTCCGGCAGCGATGGCGGAGAGGGCGAGAATCGGAACGAATTCCCGCGCGCCGCCGCTAGCGCCTTCGGGTCCCTGCCCCGGTTTCTGGACGCTGTGTGTGGCGTCGAAGATCACCGGTGCGTCACACGCTTCGCGCAGTCGCGTGAATGAGCGCATGTCGACGACGAGGTCACCGTATCCGAAGAACGTTCCGCGCTCCGTGACAGCGATGTCCCGGGAGCGGTCGTTCGACTTTGGGCCGCCGCGGACTTTCTGCACCGCGCCGCGCATACCCTCTGGCTGAAGCCACTGCCCCTTCTTGACGTTGACAGGCTTTCCCGTCGCGCCGGCGGCTTCCAGCAGGTCGGTCTGTCTGCAGAGAAAGGCCGGAATCTGCAAGACATCCACGACGCT
>DASWGL010000015.1:0-2441 GCA_036393735.1 Gemmatimonadaceae bacterium
GTCGTACATCCCAGGCCCGCGGCGGCGTCGAGAAAGGCTGGACGATTGCTGACCGTGATCGCCCTTGCCGGGTCGAGCTGCAGGCGCTGCGTGGCCTTGATCACCAATCGCGGGGTGGGAAAGCGACAAGAGCATTCTTCACTTGCAGCGTGGCCACAGAGCACGAAGGCGTCTACCTGGCCTCCCATCCGAGCCACCTCGGCGGCAATTCGCGCATCGACCGCCTGCGCTCCTTGAGATGAGGCGCCTCCATTTTCGGGAGTCAACTCGTTCCCGACTACCGCGACTTTATGTCCGTGCCGACTCAACGTCGCGAGGCTTTCAATGGCACCTGGAACGAACTCAAAACCGGAGTGGAGATGACCGCGAGTGCGTTGACGACGTACGAGGACACCGTCCCGATCGACAATGATCCCTCGCTTGGTCGCGGCCGAATGTGGACTGAAGGTCATGATGTGCCAGATCATCGCCAGGCCGACCTTGAAACCCTGGGACAGGCTCTGGCTTGCGCCTTTCGACTTTCCGACACGGCGACGAAATCGGACTGGTATCTCGACGACTGACAGGTCGCTGAAGAGCGCCACCAAGATCATGTGAGGGGAAAAGTGATTCCCCCCAACGCCGAGATCCGGAAGGATGCGCTCGAGCGCGGCTCGACGAATTGCCCGGTAAGTACATCCGACATCTGACAAGCCCCCTGGACCGAGGAACCGTGCGTCCCAGAATCGGAGCCGCAAGAGCATGGCAACGGCCATGTTGCCCCACGTAAAGAAGTAGTCCATCTGCGAGTCTCCATCGACCAGCCCGCGCACCACGCGGTTTCCGACGACCAGATCGGCGTGGCTCGTATACGCGAGGAACTTTGCGATGTCCTCAGCGACGAAAGTGCCATCTCCCTCAGTGAGGACGATGACGTCCGCTCCAGGAACTTTCGTCGCTTCGGATAAACCCCGAATGCACGCGTAGCCATAGCCTTGCCGAGGCTCCCGAATCACAGTTCCGCCCGCCGCCGCTGCCAGCTCGGCGGTTTGATCGGTCGAGTTGTTGTCGATCACGAGAACTTTGATGACGGCCGGCTGGCGTTTGAAATCTCGCACCGCTTGAGCCGTCGCCGCGGCGTCGTTGTAAGCAGTGATCACAACGACCACCCTGTCTCTGTGTGGCTGGAAGTCTGGGTGTGAGTTGACGTCGCGGAACCATTTCTCCATCGCTGAATCCCGTTGCGGTTCAGAAAGCCGGCCCCGTATCACGTACGCCAGCATGATCACCACCAGGCTGAACAGGCCCCATCCGAGGAGGTTGGCGATTGCTGTCCGTATCGCTTCGAGAATTGCTACGAACGGACGAGTGTCGAAGGGCGCCAGTCCCATGAGCAGCGCAAGCGGATGGAGGACCGCGCCGAGAATTGCTAGCAGCACGGCAGCAAGCACCAGGTTCACGCGGACGCTCTTCATTGCGGCCCTGCACCTGGTTGGCGAACACCACGATGGTGTCGGCGAATGGTAGTGGGTAGTCCCATTAACCCCTCAGCAACCTGCTCGTCTAACGGATTTGCGATTTCTTTCCAGCGGCGGCGATCAGTCGGTGCAGGTTTTGGGGAGCGTGACACTGCCGCATTGCAATTGTCAACAGCGTCACTGCATTACGCCCGTGTTGGCTTGCCGCTCAAACATCGAAATGAGAATTCAATCGACGCAGCCTTTCGTGGAAATCAAAGCTTCACCGGAAATTCTGGCTGTGTCATTAATGATCAACAACTATTTGCGACTCTTGACACAGTGGTAACCCTGTGTCCTGCTCCTTGAGATCACGTGACTCCGATCGTCAATTCGACGCGATGGAAATTCAAAGGCACGTTTTGTCTGCACATGAGAGCGATTGATGAAGATGAGCGAACCGACACGATGAAGATTCAAAGGTGAGCTCACAACGCCTCGCCTACGCGCACTTATCGGGTTGACTCGTCACACGTTTTGTTGTTACCGTGGCCGAGCTACGCGTCGGCGCAGCCATCCATCGGCATAAGGGGGCCAACCTGGTGACGAGGACGATTCTTCGGCGGAACTGGATTCCGATCGTTGTGACTCTGACCTTGGGCTTCGCGTTCGTGATGCCCGCAGCGGCGAATGACGGCAAGAATCAGCAGCAGTGCGGCTACGGCTACGCATACGGTCACCCTGACAACGAGAGCCAGCAGGGCGAAAATCACGAGAGCGCGCAGGCCGAGAACGGCAACTGCAATGAAGACCAGACCGACGAAGACACCAATGACAATGCCGATGAGAATGGCGCTTCAGTCGGCGTCAGTGGCGAAGACAGCCACAAGGCCACGACGGTGACGAGCCACACCAGCAATGAGGGCAAGTCTGGTTCTTCGAGCGAAAGCGAAGGCCAGAAGAGTGGCGGCGGAGAGAGCGACTAGGGTCTTTTCGCTCTCATAA
>DASWGL010000016.1:0-1805 GCA_036393735.1 Gemmatimonadaceae bacterium
AGCTCGGCGCTGCGATCGGCTCCGAATGTGATGGTGACGGCCGTATCGCCGAGCGGATGGGCGCGGAGCTGTGTGTGGCTCAAGCGGCGAAGGGCGCGATGGTTACGCCGGATTCCTTGAGCCGCGCGTTCAACGCGCGCAGGATCGAGACTGCATCGGCATTGTCACCGTGAACGCAGAGTGATTGCGCCTTGATGTGGAGCTCGGAACCGTCGTCGGCCGTGATTGTACGGCCTTTGACGAGCATTACCGCGCGCTGTACGGCGCCGTTGACATCGTGAATCACTGCTCCTGGCTCGTCGCGGGGAACGAGCGTCCCATCCGGTTTATACGCTCTGTCGACGAATGCCTCGGTCGCGAATGCGATTCCAGCGCGCTCGGCGGCGCGAGCCATCTCGCTGCCAGCCGGTCCCAGCAAGGTGAGTGATGATTCAACGTTGCGTATCGCTGTCACGACCGCGGTCGCGGCTTCACGATCCCGCGCGGCCCGATTGTAAAGCGCTCCATGTGGTTTTACGTAGGACAGCTTTGCCTCTTCAGATCCGCACACGTCGCGCAGCGCGCGGATTTGATACGCCACGTGTCGTGAGATTTCTTTCGGAGGAAGGCCGAGCTCGCGCCTGCCGAACCCGGGAATGTCCGGATAAGAAGGGTGCGCGCCGATCGTGACACCCCGAAGCGTTGCCGCTCTCACCGTGTCTCGCATCGTCATTGCGTCGCCGGCATGGAAGCCACAGGCGATGTTGGCCGAGGATACGAGATCGAGCAGGGCCTCGTCCTCCGCGGCGCGGGAGCGACCAAAGCCCTCTCCCAGGTCGGCGTTGAGATCTATGCTAAGTGGCAAGCCGGGAGAGCAGCTATTTCTTGCGGTCTTTCTTCTTGCCGTTCACCGGCTTGGCTTCGACGATTTGCCATGACTGCTCGTCGTCCTCGAAGCCCCCACGCGTGACCTTGGGCAACAGTTTCTCGCGCACTACCACCGGAGCGAGCCAGTAAGTGAATCCATCATCCGCTTCGACCGGAAGCCAGGCGAATTTTGTGCGTACGCGCTCGTCGCCGATCTTGCCGTGCGGATCACTCCTATTCTTCCACTTCACGCTATTTCCCCTCGCTTCTGCATCTAGATGCGGTCTTCGAGTCCCTTGACGCCCGACATCACGGCGCAGCTCGCGCAACAATAGAAAGTCCCTTTATTCTCGACACCGTGGCCGATGATCTTGCAGCCGCAATGTGAGCACTTCGGCGCCAGGGAGTGGATGGCGCACTCGAACGAGTCGAAGATGTGGGCTTTGCCCTTCATCGTGACGGTGAACGACTTGTCGTAATCGTTGCCGCAGACTTCACACTTCGCCATTGGCGCCTCCAGACTGGTTGCCGAGGTGCACTCTACGGCGAATCTAATGCCGCTGGAACGGGGTTTTCAGCGGAAGACTTTCCTCATCTTGGTGTCCGGGTCGCGCGCGAACCGGAAGGTGAACCACGCGAGATCTGTCACGAGCTCGTCGTACGCCTGCGGATCCATCTTGTCCGCGACGATGCTCATGCGTCCCGAGATCTGCGTTTTGAGATGCTCGATCCATTCTTTCGTGAAGTCAGCCATCGGGCAGGGCTCCGGTAACGAGAACTACAAAGTGATGGTCTGAGCGAGCGGACGCCAGCGGGAGGGCGCCGCCTGAAAGACGAGACGAAAACTCGAGGAGTGCAACTGAACGGGTGCCAAGTGTCAGTAGCGTAGTACTCAGTTGGCAGTTCGCTACGCCGGGACGTTACTCGGCGCAACCCTCGGCAGAGGCCATTTCTGGCAC
>DASWGL010000017.1:0-13597 GCA_036393735.1 Gemmatimonadaceae bacterium
GCGATTCCTTCAGCGAGAAGATGTCTTCCACTAACTGCTTCATCGTACGCCGATCCTTGGACGAGCGCGGCTTCGCAACCTCGGCGCGTACGACGCCCCGCCGAATGAGATAGACCTTGTCCTCCCCATCGTGCCCGGGAACGGTGTATACGAAGGAGAGATTCTCCACCGCGAAGCGCAGCCGGCCAAACTGCGCGCGAAGCGCCTCGAGCCGCTCGAGCTTGTCGCGGTAGTGGGCTGCTCTCTCGAATGCGAGCTCCGCGCTAAGGCGCTCCATTTCCCGGCGCAGCATGTTGATCGGACCGTCGTCCGATCCATCCAGAAAAGCGCGGGCGAGCGTGACGCGTTCGTCGTATTGCGCCGCCGAGCATCCGCCGACGCACGGGCCGAGGCACTTGGAGATCTCGTGGCGGATGCAGCCAGGTGTGCGCGGCAACAGCTGGAACAGCTCGCCCTGGTCGCTATAGAACATCTTCATGTCGGTGCGGCAGTCGCGGAGCATCAGCGCGTCGTTCAGCTCGCGCACTGCTTCTCCCACACGTTGCGCACCAACGAATGGACCGTAATAAATGCCGGCTTCCTCACCGGAAGCTCCGCGCACAACCAGGAGTTTCGGCGCAACTCCCTTCGTCAGCTTGATGAACGAGTAGTGCCTCGCGTCGCGCATCATCGCCACGTTGTAGCGCGGCCGGTAGCGCTTGATCAGCCTCAGCTCCTGCAACAGCGCCGCGAATTCGCTCGGCGTGTAATCCCATTCGATGGATTCGGCGGAGCGGAGGATTCGCGCCCCTTTGTCTTCCGGGTATTCACACCTGAAATAACTCATTAACCGCGAGCGGACGCGCTTCGATTTTCCGACGTAGAGCACCTCGCCTTCGCTCGAGAGCATTCGATAGACCCCCGGGCGTTCCGCGGCTGTGTCCCGAACGTTCGTTCGCATTATCGCGAGCTGCGCTTCGCTCGTGGGCTGCTTCTCGAGTCGGGCAGCGCCGCGAGTCATGCTAGTGCTGGCACTTCACGCACATCGTCGTGGCCCGCCCGTCGACGGCATGCGTCGAGACGAGCTTCGCACCGCATCGTCGGCAGGGCAGCCCACCGCGCCCATAGGCCTCGAGTTTCTCGACGAAGGTCCCGCGCTTTCCACGCGCGTCGCGGTAGTCGCGAAAGCTCGTGCCTCGCGCCTCGATCGCTTCACCCAGAACGGCGACGATCGAATCACGGAGCAGGCTCGCCTGCTCGAAAGTCACCGACGCGCCGGGTCGCGATGGGTCGATGCGCGCGCGCCAGAGCGCTTCGTTCGCGTAGATGTTGCCGATGCCTGCGATCTTTCGCTGCTCCATTAAGATTTTCTTGACGGGCTGACTCGTCGCCCGAAGAACTGCCGATAGATGCGTGGCCGTAAATGCACGGTCAAGTGGCTCGATGCCGAGTTTCCCCGAGTACTCTTCGAAACGATCGGCATCCATCAACGCAACCGTTCCGAGCCGGCGGACGTCGGCGTAATGCAGAGCTCTCCCGTCGTCCAGGTCGAGACGCAGCGTCGAATAGTCGAGCTCTGACCCTGTGAAAGTGCCGTCGTCGATCAGGAGCGCGCCCGTGAAGCGCGGCTGTACCACGATCCGATCTCCCGTGTCGAGATCGATCACCACCAGCTTTGCCCTGCGCCAGCTGCGAAGGATCGTCGCATCCCGCAGTCGCCTTGCGATCGAGCGCGCACTCACTTCGCGCAGTACGTCGGCTTTGCGAACGGAAACTTTTTTTATCTTCCGCCCACGGATCGCGCCGTCGAGATCGCGCGCGATCGTCTCGGTCTCAGGTAATTCCGGCACCGCGCATAACCTCCCGCCACCCGATGTCGCGTCGCAGCTGCTTTCCCTTGAGCGACACCTGCTCGGCGTGGGATCGCGACAGCTCCGCGGCCTCGACGAGAGTCGGGGCGACCGCGGTCACCGCGAGCACCCGCCCTCCGGCTGTCACGAGCTCATTCGTCCATGGATTCAACGCCGTTCCCGCGTGGAACACCTCGACACCCTCTTCGGGCGGTGGGAGCTGGATGACGTCGCCAGTCCGGGCTTCCTGCGGATAGCCCGCCGCGGCGACTACGGTCGTAACCGAGGAGAGAGGTTTCCAATCTGGAACACGCGCGCGGCTGAGTGAGCCCCCGCCGGCGACAGCCGCAACCAATTCGAGCAGCGAGGAATCCATGAGCGGCATCAGCGCCTGGGTCTCCGGATCACCGAACCGGCTGTTGAATTCCACGACCTTGGGTCCGTCGTCGGTGATCATAAGTCCTGCGTAAAGCAGCCCTGTGAATGGAGAGCCCCCCTCCCTCATCGCGGTTAGTGTGGGCCTGATTATCTCGGACATCACCTGCGCGACGAGGTCCGGCTTGGCGCGCGAAGTCGGAGCGTAGGCGCCCATTCCGCCGGTGTTGGGCCCGAAATCGCCCTCGTGCAGTTGCTTGTGATCCTGCGCCGCCAACAACGGGAGAGCTTGCTGTCCATCCGTGATGGCGAAAAACGAGATCTCTTCACCCTCCATGAATTCTTCGATGAGTATCTCGCGTCCGGCCGCGCCGAACACGCGGTCGTTCAGCATCGCGTCGATCGCGCGTTCCGCTTCGACAGTGCTCTGCGCCACGATCACGCCCTTGCCGGCCGCAAGACCCGACGCCTTTATCACCACGGGCGTTGTGAAATCGGCAAGCGCCGCCTTCGCTTCTCTGGCGTCAGAATGCTGAACCGCTCGCGCCGTCGGGATTCCGGCCCGGACCATCAGCTCCTTCGCGAACCGCTTCGAGGTCTCGATGCGCGCCGCCTCGCGCGTTGGGCCGAAGATCGGAAGCCCACGCGAGTGAAAGAGATTCGCGATTCCCGCCTCCAATGGAGTCTCAGGTCCGACGATCGTCAGGTCGACCTGCTCTTCCTCGGCGAGGTGCGCCAGGTCCTTGAGCCTGTCGACGCCGATCGGGATGCATCGCGCGATGGACGCGATTCCCGGGTTTCCTGGAGCTACGATCAGCTCGATATTCGGGTCATCGCGGCGCAGCTTCCAGGCGAGAGCATGCTCCCTCCCGCCACCGCCGATGATCAGCACCTTCATGCGAATGCTTGGTCGAGGTCGGCGATGAGGTCCCCAATGTCTTCGACGCCGCACGAGAGTCGCAGCAGATCATCCCGCAACCCGAGCGCCGCGCGTCGCTCAGCGGGAACCGATGCGTGGGTCATAGACGCCGGGTGGCTGATGAGGCTCTCGACACCGCCGAGTGATTCGGCGAGCGAAAAAACGCGCACTTTGCGGAGGACATTGGCCGCCTTGTCCTTGCTCCCGGTGAGCACCGAGATCATTCCGCCAAATCCCTTCATCTGACGTTTGGCTAGCTCGTGCTGTGGATGCGAGGGAAGGCCCGGATAAATCACGTTCTCGTGTCCGAGCTTCTCTGCGAGCCACGAGGCGATCCGGCGGCCATTCTCGTCGTGGCGAGGCATCCGCAGGTGCAGGGTCTTCGTACCCCGCAGCACCAGCCACGCGTCGAACGCACCGGGCACCGCGCCCGCTGTGTTGAGAATGAACTGCATCCTCTCAGCCAGCGCATCGTCCTTCACGACCGCGATTCCGCCGACCATGTCGCTGTGGCCGTTCAGGTACTTCGTTGTTGAGTGGTAGACAATGTCGGCGCCGTGCTCGAATGGCCGCTGGAAATAGGGCGAAGCGAAGGTGTTGTCGACGATGAACAGCGCGTCCTTCCGCTTGGCAATCTCACCCACTGCCGTGAGATCGGTGATGCGCATCATCGGATTGGTCGGCGTCTCCATCATGATCGCGACCGTGTGCTCATTGCACGCGTCTTCGACGTTCTGCGGATCGCGGCTGTCGACGTAGGAGAAGCACAAGCCGAAATTCCTGAGGATCTTGTCGAACAGCCGGAATGTGCCACCGTAGCTGCTCTCGCCGGCTACGATGTGATCGCCCGATTTGAACAGCTTCATGATAGAATCGGTCGTGCCCATTCCGCTGCTGAAGGCGAAGCCGTGGGTGCCGCCCTCCAGCGCGGCCACATTCCGCTCCAGCGCTTCCCGCGTCGGGTTCTTGCCGCGGGCGTACTCGTAGCCCTTGTTCTTGCCGAGTCCTTCCTGAACGTAGGTCGACGTCGTGTAGATCGGCGTCATTATCGCGCCCGACAACATATCGGGGCGCTGCCCCGCGTGAATCGCGCGGGTACCGAATGAAGCTTTGAGATCTTCGTCAAAGATGCGGGTCATGCGCCTTTCACACTGGAAGAGATGAAGGGGAGATAGATCAACAAGCTAACCAATCGACTGGGCATTTTCCGTCGTCCGGCCGGCCATCGCGGAGTAAATTACCCGCAACTCAGCCGGCCCAAAGGAAACGGGAGGACAGCGCACGAATGGCTTATGAGGGTTTGATGGTAGGTGTTTCCGGCGTCCGTGGTCGCGTCGGAGAGGCATTGACACCGGAGATCATGGCGAAATTCGCGGCCGGCTTCGGCGCGTGGGCGCTGGCGCGCGCCGGAGGAAAAGCGCAAATCGTCGTTGGTCGCGACAGCAGAGTGTCGGGCCCGATGTTCCAACCGGTCGTGCATGCCGCCCTTCAGTCGGTTGGCTGCGATGTGCTCGACGTCGGGATGGTTCCGACACCGACGATACAGCTTGCCGTCGAGCACCACCAGGCTGCCGGCGGGCTGGCCATCACCGCGAGTCACAATCCGATCGAGTGGAACGCGCTCAAGTTCATCGGTCCATCGGGTTTGTTTCTCGATGCCGCGGAAGGGGCAGAGATGCGGGAGGTCGTCGAGGGACACATTCCGCGAGCGACGTGGGACAAGCTCGGCACAGTGGCTCAGGACAAGGACGCGGCGAGGGAGCACATCGAGAGAATTCTGGCGCTGCCCTTTCTCGACGTCGACGGGATCAGGAAGAAGGAATTCCGGGTGGCACTCGACTGTGTTCGCGGTGCGGGCGGAGTGTTCATGCCGGTCCTTCTGGAGCTGCTCGGGTGCAAGCTGGCGACGATCAACATGGAGCCCGACGGCCGGTTTCCCAGACCCCCCGAGCCTGTCCCCGAAAACCTGGGAGAGCTTCAGAAGCTGGTGCAGGATTCCCACTGCGACATTGGAATGGCGGTCGACCCCGATGTCGATCGGCTGGCGCTGGTCTCCGACGAAGGACTCGCGATCGGAGAGGACTACACGCTGGCGCTCGCCGCGAAAGAGGTTTTGCGGCACCGTAAGGGCGTAATTGTCACGAATCTGTCGACCAGCCGCATCATCGATGACATCGCGAGGGAGGCAGGCACCCGTGTAATCCGAGCCCCCGTCGGGGAAGTAAACGTCGCCACCAGGATGCGTTCAGAAAAGGCGCCCATTGGCGGCGAGGGGAACGGAGGCGTGATCCTCTCAGAGCTTCACCTCGGCAGGGACGCACCAGTGGGGGCCGCGCTCATCCTCCAACTCCTTCTGGAGGAGGATAAGCCTTTGTCAAAGATCATCGCGGCCTATCCGCGATACGTTATCGTTAAGGACAAGCTTGACCGTCCTGAGGCACCTCTCAACGCGGTCTACGAGGCCCTCAAGAAAGCCTTTCCCGAGGCCGAGGCGGACACCCAGGACGGCCTGAGGCTGACCTGGCCGGACCGTTGGGTGCACATCCGCCCGTCAGGAACGGAACCAATCGTGCGAGTAATTGCAGAGGCCCCGACCGCGGCGGCGGCACAGAATCTGGTCCGCGATTGCCGCCAGCCGGTCGAGGCGCTGGGCCGGTAAGAGTACAGTCAACCAGAAATCATATGTGCGGAATCATTGGCTACATAGGAATGCGTGGAGCGACGCCGCTTCTCCTGGAAGGGCTCAAGCGCATGGAGTATCGCGGCTACGACTCTGCCGGCGTCGCTGTCATGAATGGCGCTGGAGTCGAGACCCGCAAAGCGGCGGGAAAGATCTCCCAGCTGGAACGCGCGCTCGCCGCCAGCCCGGTTGAAGGCGACCTGGGAATAGGCCACACCCGCTGGGCGACGCACGGTGTCCCCAACGAATGCAACGCGCATCCGCACATCGACTGCAAGGGTGAAATCGCGGTCGTCCACAACGGAATCATCGAGAACTCCGGAACGCTCAAGAAGGAACTCATCGCCCGCGGTCATATCTTCATCTCCGAGACCGATACCGAAGTCATTGCGCATCTGATCGAAGAGGCGTTCGACGGCAATCTCGAGGACGCCGTGATCGAAGCCCTCTGGCAGATCGAGGGCACCTACGGAATCGCCGTTGTCTCGAGCAATGACAAGAACAAGATTGTCGCGGCGCGGAAGGGCAGCCCGCTCCTCATCGGCCTCGGCGACGGCGAGTACTACGTTGCCAGCGATGTCTCGGCGATTCTGGCGCAGACGCGCGAAGTCGTCTACCTCGACGATGGTGATGTCGCGATTCTCACGCGTGAAGGGTACACGATTCTCAACCAGCGCGCGCAGCAGCTCGAGCGTGGCGTCAGCAAGATCGATTGGAATCTCGACCAGATCGAGCGCGGCGGATTCGATCACTTCATGCTCAAGGAGATCTTCGAGCAGCCGGCGACCGTCGAGAACTGCATGCGCGGGCGACTGCTGCCGGACCAGGGAACGTCCAAGCTGGGCGGTCTCAACATGACCGACGAGGAGCTGCTCAAGTTCGACAACATCCTCATCACCGCCTGCGGCACGAGCTGGCACTCGGCCCTGATCGGCGAGCACATGCTGGAAAGCCTCGCGCGCATTCCGGTCGAGGTCGAGTACGCTTCGGAATTTCGCTATCGGAATCCCGTCGTCACGGACAAGACTCTGTGCATCGTGATCTCACAATCGGGTGAGACGGCGGACACCCTCGCCGCGATGCGCGAAGCCGAGTCTCGTGGCGCTCGCACGTACGGAATCGTGAACGTCGTCGGCTCGACGATCGCACGCGAGAGCGATGGCGGGATTTACGTCCACGCCGGCCCGGAAATCGGAGTCGCCTCGACCAAGGCGTTCACCAGCCAGGTGATCGCCCTGCTCCTCTTCACGCTCAAGCTCGCCAGGCTGCGCAACCTGTCGATGGTGGATGGGAAGGAGATCATCGAGGAGATGCAGAGGCTTCCCGCCAAGATTCAGAAAATTCTCGACCGCGCGCCCGAGGTCGAGAAGATTGCCGAAGAGTTCAAGAATGCGCAGAACTTCCTCTACCTGGGTCGCGGATACAGTTTCCCGACCGCGCTGGAGGGAGCGCTCAAGTTGAAGGAGATCAGCTACATCCACGCCGAGGGCTACCCGGCCGCGGAAATGAAGCACGGACCGATCGCGCTGATCGACGAGAAGATGCCCGTGGTTTTCATCACGCCGCACGACGCCGTGTTCGACAAGGTCGTCTCGAACGTCCAGGAAGTGAAGGCGAGAGGTGGACGCGTGATCGCGATCACGACGCGGGATGAAGAGTCGCTCGCGGGGAAGCTGGACTACGAGTTCCGCATTCCCCAGACGAAAGACATGCTCACGCCCGTGCTCGCGTCGGTGCCGCTCCAGCTTCTGGCCTACTACATCGCCGTCAAGCGGGGCGCGAACGTGGACCAGCCGCGCAACCTCGCCAAGTCGGTCACGGTGGAGTAGTACTGAGAGTCCTGCTTCAGCGGGTCTCGCGGGCGGAAGTCCGCATCGGTGAGCGAACGACGGGAAGCATTGGGACGGGATTCCTCCTCCTCGTCGGCTTCACCCACGGCGACACTCGCGAGAAAGTCGATTGGATGGCCGAAAAGACTTCGGGCCTCCGCCTCTTCAGCGATGCCGACGGCAAAATGAATCTCGCTCTCTCGGAAGTTGGCGGAGCGATGCTGGTCGTTTCGCAATTCACGCTGTATGGCAATGCCGACAAGGGAAAGCGGCCCAGCTTTATCGACGCCGCGCGTCCCGAGGAGGCGATCCCGCTGTACGAGCGGTTGCTGGCAGGCCTGCGCGAGCGCGGGCTCAGAGTCGAGAGTGGCGAGTTCGGCGAAATGATG
Organism: Gemmatimonadaceae bacterium; assembly: GCA_036393735.1. Taxonomy (GTDB): domain Bacteria; phylum Gemmatimonadota; class Gemmatimonadetes; order Gemmatimonadales; family Gemmatimonadaceae; genus UBA4720. The sequence continues at coordinate 8,022 of DASWGL010000017.1, forward strand.
GATGTCGAGCTCGTGAACGATGGACCCGTAACGCTCTGGCTCGAGCGGTGAGCGGCTGCCGCGTCGTGCTTGCCTCGGCGTCCCCGAGACGGCGGGAGCTGCTCAACCTGATCGGAATCGCGCACGAAGTGCGTCCGGCCAACATCGACGAGACGATGCGTCCGCGAGAGGTGCCGCGCCGTCACGCGGAGCGGCTCGCCCGGGAGAAGGCGAGCGCAGTTGCCACGCGCGACCCCGATCTGATCACGATCGGCGCCGACACGGTCGTCGTCATCAATCGCAAAGTCCTTGGCAAGCCAGACGACGCCGACGATGCAGCCCGGATGCTGCGCATGTTGAGTGGTCGCGAGCACACGGTCATTACCGCTGTCGCTGTTTCACGGGGCAGGAAGCTCCGCTCTGCAATCGAGGAAGTGCGAGTAAAGTTCCGGCGACTCCGGGACGACGAGATCGAGGCCTATATCGCGACTGGAGAACCGATGGATAAAGCGGGCGCTTACGGCATCCAGGGATACGGAGCAACGATCGTCGAAGGGATCGAAGGAGACTATTTCGCCGTAATGGGGTTGCCGCTCGTGCGTCTGGTGGGATTGATGCACGACGTCGGAGTCAGATACCGGTTCGGCGACCTGGCGACGTCACCCGATTAGCGCGCGCGCCCTCTGCATGACTCGCCGCTCGTTGTCGAAGGCGAGCTGGCGCGTCGCGTCATCGATCGGCACCCAGCGCGCCTCGTTCACTTCCCAATCGTGGTCCTTCGTGTCGCCCGACAGGTACCGAAGAAGATAGAAGTGAACGCGCTTGTGGAAGCGCACCCTGATGCCGTTGTCGAGCCCGGCGTACCAGTACTCTATCGTTTCGATGAGTTGCACGACTTCACTCAACACGCCTGCCTCTTCGCGCGCTTCCCGCACCGCCGCGGTCTCGGGATTCTCGCCCTTCTCGACCATCCCCTTGGGCAACTGCCATCTATTCTGTCCGCCGACGGACACGATTACGACTTCTACGTTTCCCTTGTCGCCGCGAAACACCACGCCGCCCGCCGAGACCTGTTCTTTAACGGGCACCTTGATTGTGGGCGACCTTTTCGACGGCGATTCACTGGATTTCCGCGGCTTCATCTTCCGACCTCGCGTGCGTAATAATCCCGCCACACCTGCACCTTCTCCAGCACGTGACTCGTTTCGATTCGCCGCATTCTTCCCGGACGGTTCTCCATCGAGATGGGATAATCCTCCCCGGGATCACCGTACGCATCGATGATGAGATCCTGGAATCTTCGGTAGGGACCGGTGCGCTTTGGATTTGTGTAGCCCATGAGACTGATCACCGGCCGGTTGAGCGCTACGCTCATGTGCAGCGGGCCAGTATCCGGAGAGAGCACCAGCGCCGACGCATCGAGAATCGAGACGAGATTTCTCAGGCCGCTCCCGAGCTCCGTCCGCGGCTTGTGCTTCGCGTGTTGCATGACGACACGCTCCGCGGCGAGCTCACGCTCAGAATGACCACCGACGAGAACGACCTGCATGCCGAACTTGTCATGGAGCGCGTCACTCACTTCAGCCCAACGCTCTGGAATCCAGTCCTTCTCCGACTTGCTCGTTCCCACGACAATTGATGCAATCGGCCGATCGATCGACGTGGCGAACTTCCGCTGCCATTCGCGCTCTTCCGGCCGCGGACCGAGATCCCATTCAACTGGCTCGGGAGAAACTCCGAGCGCGGTGAGAAACTCGAAGTACTGATCCTGAACGTGCTGGACGGCGTGCAGCGGAATCTTTCTGTTGGTAAAGAGCCAGTTCAGGTCGCGCGCACGAGCGCGATCGAAGCCGAGCTTGACTGGAGCGTGCGTCGCGCCGGTCACGATCCCCGCCTTGAAATAGACCTGGAGATTGATCACGAGGTCAAACCGCCTCTTCGCCAGCTCCGAGGAGACATCAGCGAACGCCATCAGGCCCCGGAAGCGATCGAAGACGATTATGTCGTCGACAGATCGGTGGCCCCGCACGAGCGCCGCCGGACCCGGCTGGAGCACCCACGTGATCCGCGTTTTTGAATTCGCCCGCTTGAGCGCGTTGATAACGGGCAGCACGTGCACCGCATCGCCGACGGCGCTCATCATCACGATGCAGATGTTGTCCGGCACCTCATGCGCCACGACTGCGCTCACTCTATGCTCTTCAGGCGCAGGTACTCTTCATCTTCCGCCGAGTAGGGAAGGGAGTGAAGGTCGCGCCACTTGCGTAGCGAGCGAATGAGCCGGTCGAGATTCGCTTTCGCCACCAGCGGCGATCCCGGCGAGCTGAACCGGACGCGATCGACGTCGAGCACGTGAGCGTCGAGTCCTTGTCCGGTGCCGGCCGTGAGCAGCACATTCTTGAGATTGAGATCCTGGTGGTGAGCTCCCGCGTGCGTCAGCGATCGCAGCATCTTCGCCACCGCATCGAGGATCATAACCCGATGGTCGTAATCCGTGACCTTTGCCAGCGCGACTGACAAGTCGTGGCCATTGGGGATCTCACGCGTTGCAACGTCGGAACGGCGGAGCATGAGATTCTTCGGATAGGAAACGTAGGCGACTACCTCCGGCGTGCTCACGCCACTCGCGCGCAGGCGAAGAGACGCCAGCAACTCTCGATACCCGCGCGTCGGGAGGAAGAAGAGGTCACTGCTGATCTTGGCCATCCAACCGCCACGCATGTTGTGGCGCACCACCACTCTGCCGCAGCCGCCAGGAAGGTTCACCGCGAAGACAGGCGCCCGTCCGACGAGCGGAATCGCGTCCGGCTGGCGGGCGGCGTATTCGTACAGCCTTTCTTTCTCCAAAACTCCGCGAATGCTCGGTGCGCAGCCTTGCGCTGCGACGACGCGCGCATCGCCCACTTCGAAGCGTTCGTAGGAAGGGATAGTCAGCCCGATGATCATCGCGCGTTCCGCTTATTTACGTCTACTCGCGACACCGATCATTCAATCGCGGGCTTGGCGAGCTTGTCGCACCGATGCAATGGCACTCAAGAGGGCCTGGGCCTTGCTTCGCGTCTCTTCCCACTCGCGCTCGGGAACAGAATCAGCGACGATGCCCGCGCCCGCCTGGACGGATGCCGTGCCGTCCGCGATGACGCACGTCCTGATAGTGATTGCCAGATCCATTCGCTTCCCGCCGGCGCCGATGTAGCCGATGGCTCCCGCATATGGTCCGCGTGATATAGGCTCCAGCTCGTCGATGATTTCCATCGCGCGAATCTTCGGAGCTCCCGTCATCGTGCCGGCGGGGAACGTCGCGCGGAACACGTCGAGTGCCGAGAGCCCGTCGTTCAGCTCTCCCTCCACCTGACTCACGATGTGCAGCACGTGCGAGTATTTCTCGATCTTCATCAGCTCCGTGACTTTCACCGTTCCGTACTTCGCGACGCGACCGACGTCGTTTCTCCCGAGATCCACGAGCATCACGTGTTCGGCCCGCTCCTTCTCATCAGCGAGAAGTTCTGCCGAGAGCCGCTTGTCCTCTTCCGAAGTCTTGCCGCGCGGCCGTGTGCCAGCGATCGGGCGAAGGGTAATGTGGTTGTCCGTTACCCGTACGAGTAACTCGGGGGAGCTGCCCACGATCTCGAGTCCATCGAGCACGAGATGGTACATGTAGGGCGACGGATTGATCGCCCGGAGCGCGCGATACAGATCGGCGGGGTCGAAATCGAGAGGGACGTCGATGCGGCGCGACAAGAGCGCCTGAAAGCAGTCGCCAGCACGGATGTATTCTTTTATCCGGTCGACGTGCTCCATGAAATCTGCCCGCTCGTAGCTGGATCGGCCCTCGATCGCAGTGGCGCTCAAGTCCGGAGACATCGTCTCCAGCCGCGCTGGTTTCCGCAGACGCGCCAGGATGTCGTCCAGCTCGGCGCTGGCACCGTCGTACAGCGACCGAAGCCCGGGCTCGCTCGACCCCTTTGGAACCGGGACCGATACAACGACGCGCGCGCGTCCGTGCAAATTGTCGAGAATCACCAGCGAGCGCGTGAACACGAAAATGGCGTCCGGAGTTCCGAGGCCATCCTCGGGACGGTTGGGAAGATTCTCGATGAGCCGAACGATGTCGTAGCTGAAGTATCCTACGACTCCGCCCCAGAACTGACCGAGATCCGGAACGTCCGCCGGTTTGTCTTTCTCGATGAGCGCGCCCAGATCCGCTAGCGGGTCGGCTGGCGTTCGCGCGTTGTGCCATCCCCGCTCGCTCGTCCAATCTTCCACGACACCGTTCGCGAGCCTCCACGCTGAGCGCGGCTCCGTTCCCAGGTAGGTGTAGCGCGACCACGTCTCGCCGCCCGCCGGCGCGGACTCGAGAAGGAACGCGAACGGGCCGCGCCTGAGCTTGGCGAACGCCGAGACCGGAGTGTCCGTGTCGAGCAGACAATCCTTCCACACTGGGACTAGCGTGGCTCCAGCGGCTCGCCGCCTGAAATCCTCGAAGCTCATCGCCTCACCGTCGTGATCACAGCCTTGATCGGTCTCCCTCGGATTCGACCAACAACTAATTTTCCTCCATGAAGCTTCGCCTATTATCCGTGTTCGCGATGACTACCGTGAAGCTTCGCCGGTTTTGCGCGCTCTCGATGACTACCATGAAGCTTCGCCTATTATCCGTGTTCGCGATGACCAACCTGAGGCTTCGCAGTGTTATTGGCATTCTAGCGACGATCAGCTCGACGAGCACGCTCGGCGCGCAGCAAACGTGGAACGATCCCCGAACGCGCGAGCTCGTCGAGCACGCCACCGCGCGAAGGGCCAGCCAGATCGCCGACACCGCGCTTGCCGACTACAAGGCTACGGCGCACGGCTACGTGACATTCCTCGCACAATTTGGAGAAGGATTCCCGGAGCCGCCAAAAATCGTGAAGGCGGACGAGCTGGGGTTGGAAGTCTACTGGCGCGCGCCCGATCTGAGCAAGCAGCGAATCATGGGACGCCGCGACACACTGTTGCTGCCCACCGATATCAATTACCACCGCGATCATCTCGGGATCGTCCAGAACAACTTCAGGAACATCATCAGGATTGGCGAAGGCGATGAGGTTCAGGACGTTCCGCATCCTCTCTCGCCGACCGGCCTCGAGGTCTACGATTTCGCTATCCGCGACTCTCTTCAGATCAGGCTCGGGCCCCGTGTGCTCGACGTCTATGAGGTAAGAGTGCGTCCCAAGGACGACCGCCAGCCGCGCGCCGTGGGTGCCGTCTACATCGACCGCGAGACGGGAGAAGTCGTGCGCATGGCATTCAGCTTCACGCGTGCCGCACTCATGGACAAGGATCTGGAGGACGTATCGGTCGTCCTCGAGAACGCGCTCATCGAAGGCAGGTTCTGGCTGCCCCGTCGGCAGGAGATAGAGATTCGGCGCACCGGTTCATGGCTCGATTATCCGGCGCGCGGCATCATCCGTGGCCGGTGGGAGATCTGTTGCTACGAAGTGAACAAGGGAATTCCGGTCAGCTATTTCACCGGTCCTGAGATCGTGATGGCACCGGCGGCTGAGAGGGCACAGAACCCATTCCCATTCACCGGCCACGTTCTGGATTCGCTGCCT
>DASWGL010000018.1:0-9678 GCA_036393735.1 Gemmatimonadaceae bacterium
CCAGGCACACCAGGAACCCCGCCCAGTGCACCGCCAGCCATCGCCTTGCTCAGCGACGAGCTCTTTCCCCCGATGTGGACTGTCGGCTCGGGGCGGACCGCGGTTCCCCTTTTCGGCGCCTCCGCTGGCGCGAGATCTAGCGTCGCATCGGTCCCCTCTTCACCGTCCGCGCCCACTTCTTCCAGGACACCGAGCGCGTTGAACTGCTTCTTGCGCTGCCTCGGCGCTCGCTCTTCGCCATTCCCGTCCAGGTCCGGACCGCTCAGGAACATCGGCGGTGGCGGTGCCTGACGCTCCTCGTAGGTAATCTGGGCGCGCAGGAATCTCTCGGTAAACGTGTTCTGGATGTCGTCCATCAGATCCACGAACATGCTGTACGCCTCGTGCTTGTACTCGATGAGCGGATCCTTCTGGCCCCACGAGCGGTAGCCGATCGCGTTGCGAAGCTGATCGAGGTCGTAGAGGTGGTCCTTCCACTTTTCGTCGAGCACGTGAAGCATGACGATCGCGAGCAACAGACCGGCGTCCTGTCCCAGACTCAGCACCTTGTCCTCGAATGCCTTCCGGCCCGCTTCGACGGCGCGCTCTCGCGCTTCTTCCTCGCTTCCCGGGAGCGATCCATCCTCGAACCCGGGAACAGCCAGCATGTAGTGCATCAGAAGATCCTGACGCACCAGCGCGAAATCCCATTCCTCCTGCGAGTCGAATTCGCCGAGCATGTTCTCGACGCGCTTGGCGACGCCCTTCTCGACCATCTTCTGTGCTTCGGCCTTCAGCTCTTCTCCGCCCTCGAGCGCGAACGACCGCAGCGAGTAGATCACCTCTCGCTGCTGATTCATCACGTCGTCGTATTCCAGGAGCCGCTTGCGTGACTGGAAGTTCTGGAGCTCGACGCGCTTTTGAGCCTGCTCGATCGACCTCGTGATGAGCGAGTGGGTGAGCATCTCGCCCTCTTCCGCGCCCATGCGGTCCATCAGCTTGGCGATGCGGTCGGAGCCGAAGAGACGCATGAGGTCGTCTTCGAGCGACAGGAAGAACTGCGACGCCCCCGGATCTCCCTGGCGACCGGCGCGGCCACGGAGCTGACGATCGATGCGACGTGATTCGTGGCGCTCGGAGCCGATGATGTGCAGACCGCCCCACTCGACCACATCCACGATCTGGTTCTCCGCGTCCTTGCGCTGAGACGGCCTCGATTCGGTGACGCCGGGCCCGAGCTTAATGTCCGTACCGCGGCCTGCCATGTTGGTCGCAATCGTGACCGCGCCGGGCTGGCCTGCGCCGGCGACAATCTCCGCTTCGCGCTGGTGGTACTTGGCATTGAGAACGTTGTGTGGAATTCCCGCGCGCTTGAACATGCGCGCCAGCGTCTCCGACACTTCCACGCTCACCGTGCCCACGAGGACCGGGAAGCCGAGCTCGTGCAAACGCTGCGTCTCCTCGAGGATCGCGTTGTACTTCTCGCGTCTCGTCTTGTAGACCAGGTCCTGTCTGTCGTCCCGGATGACGGGCCGGTTGGTCGGGATCACTGACACGCCCAGCTTGTAGATCTGGTGGAACTCCGTCTCTTCCGTCTCGGCGGTACCGGTCATGCCAGACAGCTTTTCGTAGAGTCGGAAGTAGTTCTGAATCGTGATGGTGGCGAGCGTCTGCGTCTCGCCTTTCACCTGCACGCCTTCCTTTGCTTCGACGGCCTGGTGCAGACCCTCCGACCAGCGACGACCGTGCATGGTGCGCCCGGTGAACTCGTCGACGATCAGCACCTGCCCTTCCTGCACGACGTAGTTCACGTCGCGCTCAAACAGCGCGTGCGCGCGGAGCAGCTGATGAACGATGTTCAAACGCTCGCTCTTGGCCGCGTAGTCGCGGTTCAGCTTGTTGCGCGCCTCGAGCTTCTCCGCCGGCGTCATGTCCGGATCGTGGTCGATCGCGTGCACCTCCTGCGACAGATCGGGCAGCACGAACTCGTCGTGCGCCTCGGGCGACATGAAATCGACACCCGCGTCGGTGAGGTGAACCGTGTGCCCCTTCTCGTCGAGGACGTACAGCAGATCTTCCTCGATATCCCGGTACTGCTGCTTGTTCGCCGGAAGCCGGCGATCCGCGATGTGCTGGAGCTCCATCTTCTGCACCAACTGCTTGGCGCCTGTCTCCTGAAATACCTTCAGCAGCCGCTTGTTTTTCGGTCCACCGAGCTGGGCCTTGTAGAGATTGAGCGCTGCCGCGTCGTTGTCACCCGCTTCGAACGCCTTCTCGCCCGCAGCAACGAGCGCGTTGACGAAATCCGACTGACGCCTCACCAGGCGTGCTACCGCGGCGTTGTGCACCGCGTATTCCGCATCGCTCTCGTTTCCGACCGGTCCCGAGATGATGAGCGGCGTGCGCGCTTCGTCGATGAGCACCGAGTCCACTTCGTCGACGATGGCGTAGACGTGGGCACGCTGGACGCGCTGCTCCAGCGACTGCACCATGTTGTCGCGCAAGTAGTCGAAGCCAAACTCGTTATTGGTGCCGTACGTGATGTCGCACTCGTACGCGGCGCGGCGTTCCTGCGTCCCGGGCTCGGTGTCGTCGATGCAGCCGACGGTGAGCCCGAGGTATTTGTAGACGTGCCCCATCCACTCGGAGTCGCGGCGGGCAAGATAGGAGTTGACAGTGATCAGGTGCGCTCCCTTGCCGGGCAGCGCGTTGAGATAAAGTGGCAGTGTGGCGACGAGCGTCTTTCCTTCACCGGTCGCCATCTCGGCGATGCGCCCCTGATGCAACTGGATGCCACCCATCAGCTGCACGTCGTAGGGCACCATGTTCCACTCCATCTCCTGCCCTGTGACCATGAGTTTGGTCCCGAGCAGTCGGCGCGCCGCCTCGCGCACGGTCGCGAACGCTTCGGGGAGCAGCTCGTCCAGCACCTCGGCGATGGCGGTACGAAGCTCGGCCTCCGCGCCACCGCGTCCGTCGATGCCGCTCAGCTCGTTGTCTATCGCTTCACGGTCGGTGGGGTCGGGAGTTATTCGCTTCTTTTCCTTCAGCGCCGCGATGCGGGTCTCGATGTCGGTCGTGCGCTCGCGGATGCGCGCGCGGAACTTCTCGGTCTGGCCGCGAAGCTCGTCCTCGGAGACGGTCTGGAGGCGGGCGTATTGCTCGTTCACCTCGTCGACGATCGGTTGAACGCGCTTGCGCTCCCGATCGTGGCGAGTTCCGAACACACTGCTCAGCAGCCCTGTCAACGCCATGTACCTGTCTTCCTCAGGCGGAGACGCTCCGCCTCAACGATAGAGCCCTCGCGCGTCGATGAACCGTTCGACGCTCTCGGGCACGAATCCCTTGATTGATTTTCCAGCACGAAGGCGCTCTCTGACCTCCGTCGATGATACATCGACGCGTCGCGTCGAAACCATCAGCACACCCGGCGCGACCGACTCGACCACCGAACTCGCCGGACCAGCTCTTCGGACTGCCGCGAGAGTCGCCAGCTCGCGGATGCGTGCTGGATTCCGCCACTGCTCAAAGCTCGCAAGCAAGTCCTCCCCCAGCAGGAGAAAGAGTTGCGCTGCCGGATGTCTCTCCGACAAATGCTCCAACGTGTCAACAGTGAAAGATAACCCTTTACGGTTGATTTCTGCGTCATCGACCACGTAGTTGGCGTCGTCGGCAGCGGCCAGGCGAAGCATCTCGACGCGGTCTTGCCCCGAGGCCACCGGAGGCGTGTGGATCTTGAACGGCTGCGCGCCGGCGGGAACGAATATCAGCCGATCGAGCTTGAGCGCTTCGCGGGCATCGGAGGCCACCAGCAGGTGGCCGACGTGGGGCGGATCGAACGTGCCCCCGAAAACCCCGATGCGCACGGACTACGTCGCCGGCGTCGCCGGCGCGGGACCGCAGTCCTTGAGGACTTCGCGGTCGTTCGGATAGGCCTTCCGCATGGCGTCGCACAGCTCACGCGCGTCCTCGGTGTACCTGATCGCGCGATAAGCTTCCAGCAGTCTCAGGTACGCGTCCCTGGTTTTTTTGGCATTGGGATGCAGCCGGATCACATCCTTGAAGTAGATGATCGCTGAATCGAACGCCTTCCGCTTGAGATAGAGATAACCCGTATCGTAATCCTTTTCCGCAAACCACTCGTCGAGCTTGTCGAGCTCTTTCTTGGCGAGCGGGGCGTATCGTGAATCGGGGAAGCTGCCAAGAAGCGACTCGAATGCGGTTTGCGCGCTCTTGCCGTAGGTCGCGTCCAGCTGCGGACGCCGCCACTCGTGCTCGTACGCCAAACCGGAGAGGTAGAACGCATCGTCTACCAGCGTATCCTGTGGAAACGCGTCGATGAGACGATTGTAGGTTCCCGCCGCAAGCAGGTACTCTCCGTTCCTGGCCTGCGATTGCGCCAGGTAGTAATACGCGAGCGGAAGCCGCGGATCGCGCGCCGAGAGATCGAGCGTCAGCTTCTCGAACGCCTTCGCCGCGTTGTCGTAGCGCCTCGCCTTGTATTCGGCGAGCGCCACCTGGTACAGCTTGTCGGCCGTAGGGTAGATCTTCGGATCGAATGGGGGCTTGCAAGCCAGCGGTGCCGCAAGCAGCAGGGCCAGCAATAACAATCTTGGCTTGAACATCCGTATGATATTACCCTCTGCGGTCGAGCGCGTTCACGCGGATGGGCGTCCGATCGAATGGTACCGCACGCCCAGCTCCCGCATCTTCTCGACGTCGTAAAGATTTCTGCCATCGACGATGACCGGTTGCTTGAGCGTGCGCTTCACCCGCTCAAAATCCGGGTGGCGATACTCGTTCCAGTCAGTGACCACTACCAGCGCATCCGCACCCACGAGCGCCTCATAGTTAGTCTCCGCGTAATCTATTCGGTTGCCTAACAAAGCTCGCGCGTGATTGAGGGCGGCTGGATCGTGCGCACAGATCGAAGCGCCTTCCTTGAGCAGAGAGTCTATCAGAGCGAGCGACGGCGCCTCGCGCATGTCATCTGTCCCCGGCTTGAAGGCCAGACCCCAAAGTGCTATCCGCAGGCCGGACAGACTGTTGCCGAGAGCGTGCTTCACTTTCTTCACCAGGACCTGCTTCTGTCGTTCGTTTGCTGACTCGACCGCAGCGAGCACCTGCAGCGGCGAGCCACACTCTGACGCCGTCCGCACCAACGCTCTCACATCCTTCGGGAAGCAGGATCCGCCGTATCCAGGGCCGGCAAACAGGAAGGACTGACCGATGCGGGAGTCGGTTCCAATTCCCTTTCTGACCAGATCGATACTGGCTCCGAGCTTTTCGCACAGGTTGGCGAGCTCGTTCATGAAGGAGATACGCGTTGCCAGCATTCCATTGGCCGCGTACTTCGTCATTTCGGCCGACGCGATGTCCATCACGAGAATCGGCTTGCCGGTTCGCACGAACGGCGCGTAGAGATCGGTCATTACCTTGCGGGCCTGCTCGCTTTCGACGCCCAGAACCACCCGATCGGGTCGCATGAAATCCTCAACTGCTGCGCCCTCTTTCAGAAACTCCGGGTTGCTGCAGATATAGAAGGGGAACTTCGCCTTCTTGGCGATTTCGGCGCTTACTTTCGTCGCGCTGCCCACGGGTACGGTCGATTTGGTCACAACCACCATTTCACGACCCATGTGCTGCCCGATCAACGACGCCACCTGCAATACATACTTCAGGTCCGCGGATCCGTCTTCGCCCGGCGGTGTGCCGACCGCGATGAACACGACTTCTGCCGTCGCGATTGCTTCCTGCAGATTCGTGGTGAACGTCAATCGTTGCTCGGTCTGATTCCGCTCGACAAGGGCTTTGAGGCCGGGCTCGTAAATCGGCAGGACATTCTGCTTGAGACCATTGATTTTCTTGACGTCGATGTCGGCACAGCAGACGCTATTACCAGTCTCAGCCAGACACGCGCCCACGACTAGTCCGACGTAGCCGGTGCCAATTACCGATATATTCACGTAAGAAGGGTGTGAGTTGGTTGTAGCGCGATCGCGTTAAGCGATCGCGTACGAGCTGGGCGATGCGAGAGAAACTATGCGCCCCTTTCCCTTTGCCAGCTTGGCCGTGGCGTTTCTGGTGTCGACGACGACCTTCGCGAGGTGGACCACGCGCTGGTAATCGACGCTCGTGTGATCGGTTACGATCACCACGGCGTCGGCGCGCGTTATCTCGTCGTCGGTAAGCGGGACGCTCGAGTGCTCGTGTCCATCCTCGCGGTACTTCGGAACATAGGGGTCGTGGTAGAACACCGCCGCTCCCTGTTGCTCGAGCAGCCGGATGACATCGAGGGCTGGACTCTCTCTCATGTCGTCGATGTCCTTCTTGTACGCGACTCCAAGCACCAGAATGCGGCTTCCGTTAACCGCTTTCCTCTCTTCGTTCAGAGCCTGCGTGACCTTCCTTGCGACTACCGCGGGCATCTCGCTGTTGATCTCGCTGGCGAGATCGATGAAGCGGGTCTTGTAGTTGAGCGTTCTCATCTTCCAGGCGAGATAGTGGGGATCGAGCGGGATGCAGTGTCCGCCGATTCCGGGGCCCGGCGTGAATTTCATGAAGCCGAATGGCTTCGTCGCCGCGGCTTCGATCACTTCCCAGATGTTGACGCCGAGCTTGTCGCAGACGATCGCCATCTCGTTCACGAGGCCGATGTTCACAGACCGGAACGTGTTCTCGAGCAGCTTCACCAATTCGGCCGTTTCCGTGCTGGAGACGGGAACCATCGTATCGAGACAGGTGGCATAGAGCGCGACCGCCACCTCGGTGCACGCCGGTGTGATGCCGCCGACGATTTTCGGAGTGTTCTTGGTGTTCCAGATCGGATTGCCTGGATCCACGCGCTCGGGGCTGAACGCGAGAAAGACATCCTCGCCGACCGTCAGGCCGGCAGCTTCGAGCTTCGGCTGTAGCAGCTCGCGCGTCGTTCCGGGATACGTCGTGCTCTCGAGAACAACCACCACGCCGGGCCGGCAGTTTCGTCCAATCGCGTCGGCCGCGGCAATCACGTAGCCCATGTCGGGATCGCGCGTCTTGGCGAGCGGGGTCGGAACCGCGATCGAAACCGCGTCCATCTCCTGCATCCGCGCTTCATCCTTCGTCGCCTCGAACTTCCCCTCTTTAACCAGCCGCGCGAGCTCCGCGCTCGGCACATCCTGAATGTGCGACTTGCCGGCCATCAGCTGGTTGACAAGTCTCTCGCTCACGTCGTAGCCGATCACCTTGAAGCCCGCTCTCGCAAACTCCAGCGCCAGCGGCAGCCCGACGTATCCAAGGCCCACTACGCCAATGCACGCGGTTCTGTTCTCGATCTTCGCTAGAAGCTGATCTTTTAGTTGCACTTGGCGCTCTGTCGATGAGTGTGTCTGATTGTCAGCGGCCGTAGAATCCCCGTACGGCTTCTATGACTTCGTCCAGCTGCGATTGCTTTAGCTCCGGGTAAACCGGGAGTGAAATCACTTCCTGTGTCGCTTTCTCGCTCTCCGGGAACGCGCCTCTCTTGTAAGCGAGATACTCGAAGCAGGGCTGAAGGTGTAGCGACAGCGGATAGTAGACCGCCGTCCCGATCTCCTTCTCCTTGAGATGCGTTTGGAGTGCATCGCGGTGGGCGGCGCGCAGTGTGTACTGGTTGCAGATCGACTCGTTGGCCGGATCGATCGTCGGAGTGCGCACACCCTCGACATCCGCGAACGCAGCGTTGTAATACGACGCATTCTTGCGCCTCGCCGCGCTCCACGAAGCAAGATTGACCAGCTTCGCCGACAGGATTGCCGCCTGCAGCGCGTCCAGCCGGCTGTTGTAGCCGACTTCCTCGTGATAATACGTTTTCATTCCGCCGTGCACGCGGAGCCGTCGTATGCGGGTGGCAATTTCGTCGTTCTGTGTGACGACCATTCCGCCGTCCCCATAACCGCCGAGGTTCTTCGATGGAAAGAAACTGAAAGTGCCTACCGCTGCCGCTTCGCCCGCCATCACCCATTTCCCATCGATCTTTCGCCGTGCTCCAATCGACTGCGCCGCATCCTCGATCACGGGTCGATTCCCGGCGGCGTCCACTATCGCTTCGATCGGCGCCATCTGCCCGAACAGATCCACTGCGATGATCGCCTTCGTCGACGGCTTGATCGCGGCCGCGAGGGCGTCGTTCGAGATGTTGAAGGTGTCGGGATCGATGTCGGCGAAAACCGGACGGGCGCCGACGTTGTGAACGGCGCCCGCGGTGGCGAAGAATGTGAATGGCGTGGTCAGAACTTCGTCACCACGCCCGATGTTGAGCGCCCGGAGCGCAAGCAGGATCGCGTCGGTGCCGTTCGCGACTCCGATCGCGTGCGTGGTGTGCGACAGCAATGCGAGTTCGCGCTCGAGCCGCTCGACGGGCTCGCCCAGGATGAACGCCTGCTCGTCGATGACTTTCGTCATCGCGTTCACGATGGAATCGCGAATGGTCGCGTGCTGCGCCTTCAGATCAAGAAGTGGAACTGCCATTTTATCCGCGGTCTGGAAACAGGATCAAAGTGGGAAAGCCCTTAAAGATAAGCGTTTCGGGCTCACACTTGCGCTCGAAGAGGCAGAGGTACCTCCCTGCCCGTCTTCGCGGACTCGTAGATGCCAAGGATCAATTCGAGCGACTTTCTGCCGGCACGCCCGTCCGTATCGGGCTTCGCCTCGCCTCTGAGCACAGCGAGGACGTTCCGATAGTAGCCCTGGTGGCCCAGGCCGTACACGTTCGGCGGATTGGTGTTCGCCGCCTCCACCTGCTTGTCGTCGTCGTCATACTCGGCGAATTCCCAGTGCTCGATCTTGTTGACAGCCGTACCGCCGATTTTCGCCGAGCCCTTTTCCCCCAGAATCGTGAGTGATCCCTCGAGATTTCGCGGGTAGGCGAGCATCGTGACCTGGATCATGCCGAGTGCTCCCGAGCGGAATCTTAGAATGGCGATCCCCGAGTCCTCGGTTTCGATCCGTCTCGCCAGCGTTGCGGTTTTGGCCATGACGCTCTCCACGGGTCCCATTACCCATTGGATCAGATCGACGTAGTGCGAAGCCTGGTTCATGAAGGCGCCGCCGTCGAACTCCCACGTCCCGCGCCAGGGAGCTTGGTCGTAGTACTCCTGCGGCCTCGCCCAGTGAACCGTGCAGCTCGCCATGTAGATTCGGCCGAAGCGATTCTTGTCGACGGCCCGCTTTAGTAGCTGGACCGGCGGATTGAGCCTGTTCTGCTTGACGACGAACAGCTGCACTCCCGCTTTGTCGCAGGCATGTACGAGCGCGTCCGCCCCCGTAAGGGAGATTGCCATTGGCTTCTCCATCACCACGTGCTTGCCCGCGCGCGCCGCCTCGACTCCCTGGTCCGGATGCAACCCCGACGGGGTCGCAATCGTGACGACGTCCGCCTTGCTCTCCTTCAGCATCTTTTCGTACGAGGTGTAGTGCGGGACATTCCATTGGGCGCCGGCCTGCGCGGCCCGCTCCGGATCGGTGTCGCAAACGGCTACCAGCTCGAGTCCGTCGACCTGGTCGATCGCCTCGAAGTGATTCTTGCTGATTCGTCCGCATCCGACGAGCGCGACACGAAACGTCTTCTCGGAGCTCACCTAGGAGACTCTCTTCAATTGTTCGCCTTCCAGCCGGTATCGCGTGCCGCACACCTTGCACGCCTCGGGATTCTTGTCCGGCAGCCGCTCGCCGCACTGGCAC
>DASWGL010000019.1:0-1772 GCA_036393735.1 Gemmatimonadaceae bacterium
AGTTCGTGGGTGTTCGGCGTGCACGTGACCTGGAGGCCGGTCGATTCGAAGTCTTCTGCGACGAGTGCGACGCGGAAGGCGAAATCGTTCCGATTCGCGAGTCAGCGCCGCCGCAGCCACTCGAGCCCTACGGGGCGTCCAAGTACATGCAAGAGCTATGCTTCCGCGGCTTCGACAAATGCGCCGTATCGGTTCTGCGTTTCTCGTCCGTGTACGGATCGCGCCTGAGACTCGATGACGGCGAGGCAACGATCATCGCGCGAATTCTGGGCTGGGTACGTTCTGGCCAGCGGCCGCAACTGTACGAAGATGGCCGACAAATTCGCGACTGGGTCTTCGTTGGTGACGTGGTGGAAACCGTGCGGGCCGTGCTCGACGGCGTCGTGGCCCCGCCGGTCGTGAACGTCTGTTCCGGAGTTCCCACTCGACTGGTGGAGGCGTGCGACCGGGTCGCCGAGGTGCTCGGTGTCGACTGTCCACCGGATATGGTCGGGGGTTATCGTCCGGGAGACATGCGTCACTGTCTTGGTGACGCATCATCGGTATGGGATCTTCTGGGACGCTCGCCGATGGCCTTCAAGGACGGCATCGAGCTAGCGCTCGAAGGCGGAACGTAGAAACAGCGTATGTGCGGCATCCTCGTGCTCGCTGGGGACGAGCATCCATTCCACCATGGCCTTCTGCGCTCGCTGCGCAAACGAGGCCCGGACGACGTCGGCTTCTGGATGGACGAGGATGTCCGGATCGGACACGCCCGTCTTGCTGTCATCGGTCTCGATGAGCGGGGAACGCAGCCGCTCGAGAATGCGACGCACGTTCTCGCCTACAACGGCGAGATCTACAACTTCAACGAAATCGAGCGACGCCTGCGGGCGGACGGGATCGTCGTCAGCGGCGCGAGCGACGCGGAAATCCTGTTGCATGCCTGGAGCCGCTGGGGCCCCGCCATCCTCCCCGATCTCCGGGGATTCTGGGCCTTTGTCGTGTACGACAAGGCCCGGCGCCGGTTGACACTCGTCCGAGATCAGTTTGGTGTCAAGCCGCTCTATTACTGGCGCGCCAGGGATCGCGTATGCGTCTCGTCCCTTCTCGGCACGATCCTCTCAGTTTTCTCAGATGCCGCCGCGCTGGACTACGAGGCGATGTCGGAATACGTGCGCTATCAGTTCACGTTCGGCGACAAGACGTTCGTCCGCCAGATCAGAAAAGTATTGCCGGGGCACCTCGTCGAGATTGATCTCGAAGGCGGGGACGCGCGGAGTGTGTGCTACGAAGACATCTTCGCTTCCCGGTCTGGCCGGGGGCGACCCATCTCGCCGGAATGGATTTCGGAGACCCGCGAACTGCTCGTGAACTGCGTGCTGGAATCAACGATCAGCGACACACCGTTCACGACCTTTTGCAGTGGAGGCCTCGACTCGAGCCTCATCACTCGGATCGTGGGACCCGAGATTGCCTATCACTGCAACTACTCGGATCCGGAGTGCAACGAGACGTTCTATGCGCAGCAAGTGGTGCGTGATACACCGACCCGCTTGTTTACGGTTAATGCGCAAGAGTCGTTCGATCTCGTGTCACGCCTCGCCGACATCGTCCAGGATTTCGACGAGCTGACGATCGGATCGGTGATCCTCCCGCTCGACGAACTGCTCGCCCAGGTCAAACGGCGGTACAAGGTGATCCTCACCGGAACGGGCGGAGACGAGCTCTTCGGCGGCTATGTGCGCTATCAACTTGCGCTCGGCGAATGCTATCAGGACTCGTACCGCGCT
>DASWGL010000020.1:0-5967 GCA_036393735.1 Gemmatimonadaceae bacterium
CTTGCGGCGTTTCGAAATGATTACCCTTCGGCCGCCGCTAGTGGCATCTCCTGTTCTTGGAGCAGGAGTCAGCGGTCAAGACTTTCTGCCTCAATCCATCCACCTCACGCTCATCGAGCGAGAGGCCTAAGGGTTACGGGCCTCCGCTGATATCGACGGTGATCGTGCGCCAGCGTCCCTGGTTGAATCGCAGCACACTGAGCGCGAAGCGCGTCGCGTGACCAGTGAGGATCGCGATCCAGATGTGAATCGGCTGCAACGTTCCGGTCCTCTGGATCACGAAGCAGATGCTGAGCGGCAGCAGCACCTGTGAGACGATCGAGATGTAAAGCGGGCTCTTGGTGTCGCCGGTTCCTTGTAGTCCGCCGGTGTACGCCAACGCGGCGGAGATAAAGAGGCCCGACAAGCTGAGCACGTGCAGAAGCTGCACCCCGATCCCGACCACGACCGGATCGTGCATCCCGAATATCGCCAGCAGCTGACGCGGGATGAACAAGTACAACGCACCCAGGATCGCCGCGCTCGATACGCCGATCCCAGCGGCAAGGCGCACCGCGGCGGCCGTGCGATCCGGCTTGCCAGCGCCGAGATTCTGACCCGCGATGGCCGCTGAAGCGCCCATGAGACCGACCGACGTCCACGTGACGAGCGAGAAGAGCTGCGAGTAGCACACCGCGAATGCCGCCTGCGCCGCGGCGCTCTGCGCCAGCGATCCGATGAACGCCAGCATGAACACGCCGCCGATGTTCATCGCGATTCCCTGGAAGCCAGCCGGAAGTCCGAATCGGAACAAGGCGCGGATGATCTCCCAGTCCGGGCGCAGCTCGCGTCCGCGCGGAAACGACACGACCCATCCGCCATTCCACAGTTTCACAACCGCGTACGCCGCGAGAAGTCCCGACGCGATGCACGTTCCCATCGCCGCACCCTTCGTCCCGAACGCGGGGATGGGGCCGAGTCCGCGGATGAGGATGATGTTCAGCACGAGATTCAGCACCGTGAGACTGATGCCGAGTATCATCGGCGTCCGTGCATCGCCAGCGGAGCGAAGCGCGCCGCCGAGCATGAAGAAGACGAGCATCCCGCCGCTGAACACGAACATGATGCGCAGGAACGGCAGCGCTTCCCGCTGCACCTCTGGCGCGGCGTTCACGAAATTGAGTAGCCATGGTGCTGCGAAGTAGCCGACTGGCGCCATCACGAAGACCGCCATCCCGATCGCCGTTATGAACGCCTGATAGACCGTGCGGTCAACCTTTTCGTGGTCGCCAGCCCCAGCGAAGCGCGCGACCAGAACACTCATCCCGGTGAAAAGCGACGAGATGAAGATCATGACGATCAGCCACATCTGCATGCTGACCCCTATCGCGGCGTTGGCCTTGTATCCGATGAGATTGCCGACCAGCGCCTGATCGACCATGCCCTGCAACCCGCCGACGATGTTCGTGAGCATCGTCGGCCACGCGAGCTTCCACACCGCGGGGAGCAGCGGCCCCTCGACGATGGAGCGGTCGTAGGGCCGGCGCTGCGGTCGCGCGCCTGCGATCGGCGCGGACTCGATGGACTCAGCGGGCACGATTGCGTCAGTCAAATTCGGGCACCGCGCTTCGAGCGAGCAATCATGGCATCGACACTCGACAGATCCCTATTTCCCGCTCGGCACTGGCGCGTCGAGAAATTCAGGGATCATCATGAGCAGCCAATTCGTACGGCTAATTAGTGTCACGTGCGTCGTGCCGGGCAGCACGGCAAGCCTGGAGCGCGGGAGCGCCACGAGATCGCCGGGCACTCCGCCGCCGAGCAGCCGAAACATCTTGACGACGTGTTCGGGACGCACGACATCGGCGTCACCGACGATGAGCATCGTGGGAACTTTGATCGATCGAACCTGGTCCTCCGACAAACCGCGCCAGTTCAGGTCGAGAACTTTTATTTTTTCGACGAGCTTCGGCCAGTCGCCCTTGTTCGGAGCAATCCTCATGTACGTCTTGAGCCAGGGCGTCCCGACAAAAGCATCGGACGTCATTTTCTTTTCGCCCTCGAGCAGCTCGGGATAGAATCCATCGGTGTCGTAACTCGCTCCCCCCGCGAACACCAGCTTTCGCACCAGTTCCGGATGGCGGACCGCGACGTACATGGCGACACCGCCTCCCATGCTGTAGCCGACGAAGTCCGCCTTCGTGATCCTGAGCTGCCGGAGAAGCTCGGCGACATCGTCCGCCATCTGCTCATATGTGAGCGGACGATCTATATCCGCGGTGCGGCCGTGGCCCTGCTGCTCGATGGCGATCACCTGCCTCGTTTTCGCGATAGTCGGCAGGATCTTTCCAAAGTCAGACTCGATATTCGAGAACGCTCCGTGGAGAAACACGATCGGCGTGCCGCGCTGGGGACCGCGAACCTCGTAGTACATCTTTAGGCCGTTCACAAAGGCGTAACGTCCACCAGTGCCTCGGCGGCCGATAGTCCGTTGCGCCGAGGCGATTGGCGCGACGACGAGCATCACCACGGCGACGGCGAGCACAACGAATCGGACGCGCGTGCGAGCGTTCGTGGTCGTTTTCATCGTGTCATCTCCGATTCGTCAGCGTCGCAGAGGGATGAGAGCGCGCACCCGCTCGTCGCGGAGGTAGAGTCCTCCCCACAAAAAGAGCGCGACGTAAATCGGAGCCAGCACGGTGCTGAAAAGTGGAGCGCCAATTCTCACCTGAGCGGCGACGGCTCCACCAAGATATCCCGTGAGCAGAATCGCGCCGAAAGCGGATGTCCGCGGAATCACGTAAAGGACAATGGCGATAAACTCAATGGTACTGAGAGGGATTGCAATACTTAGCGGAAATCCAAGCTGCGCGAATCCCTGGATCACCGCCGGCGGCCTCATCGCGTGTATGACCGTATCGAAGAGCATGAACAGAACAGCGATGCCGCTGAGAACGCGTCCGGCCCAGAGCTGACCCTTCGAGATAGGAGCTGCTTGCGCACCATATTCCATCGATCATTTCTCCAATTGATTGTTCATTGCGGTCGTGAATCACCTGCATGTGCACGCGAGCGATCGAGCAGCAGCTCGCGCTCACGAGCGTTTCGCGTCATGGATGCAGCGCGCTCGAATTCCTTCCGCGCCTCGTCGAAACGCCCCAGTTTTTCGAGCAGGTCAGCCCGAGCCGCCGGCAATAAATGGTAGCCCTTGAGCGACGGCTCCAACGTCAGCGCATCGACGATCTTCAAACCCTCTGCCGGACCGAAAGCCATTGCGACCGCGACTGCACGATTGAGATCCACGATCGGCGATGGCGCAGCTGCTGCCAGCGCGTCATACAGCGACGCGATGCGTCGCCAATCCGTCTCCGTCGCGGTACGCGCTCGCGCATGACAGGCGACAATTGCCGCCTGCAATGCATACGGGCCATTCGCCCCACGGAGCTTTTCCGCGCGCTCGAGCGCCGAGAGACCACGCCGGATCAGGATCTGATCCCAGCGCCCGCGGTCCTGATCGAGCAGCAGTATGGCCTTCCCCGACGGGCCGGTTCGCGCGCGCAGGCGTGACGCCTGGATCTCCATCAGCGCGACGAGTCCGTGGACCTCCGGTTCCTCCGGAGCAAGCTCGGCGAGGATGCGACCGAGACGAAGCGCATCCTCGCAAAGAGCGGGTCGCACCAGATCGTCGCCGGCGGTGGCCGAGTAGCCTTCGTTGAACACGAGGTAGATGACCTCGAGCACTGACGACAGGCGTGCGGCAAGCTCGCTCCCGTGAGGGACTTCAAAGGGAATCTTCCGCTCGGACAGTGTGCGCTTGGCGCGGACGATGCGCTGTGCGACCGTCGCCTCCGGGACGAGAAACGCCCGCGCTATCTCATCGGTGGTGAGACCACCGAGCAGTCGCAGCGTGAGCGCAGTCCGCGCTTCCCGAGGGAGCACCGGATGACAGGACATGAACACTAGGCGGAGAAGGTCGTCGCCGATGTCGTCGTCGAGCGCTGCGTCCATATCCGCCACCGCCAGTTCCTGCCGTGACTCGAGCTCGTGACCGAGCTCCTCGTGTTTGCGCTCGATCCGCTCGGTTCGTCGAAACGTATCGATCGCACGATGCTTCGCGGTGGCCATGAGCCAGGCGCCGGGGTTGTCCGGGACGCCCGACTCGGGCCACCGCTCCAGCGCGGCAAGGAGAGCATCCTGCGCGAGGTCTTCAGCGAGACCGACATCGCGAACTATCCGCGTAAGTCCTGCTATCAGCTTCGCGGATTCGATTCGCCAGACTGCATCGATCGCGCGATGGGTGTCGGAGGTCGTCACGACCTCCAATCACACCAGCTTCGCGCCCTCGTGCAAGGGCCGAAAAGGCGTCGTTACGCCCTTGCGGCAGCCTTTCCACGCGGGTTCTGAGCTGCCTTGCCAGATGGCGGCGCCGATGCAGCATCAAACGCCGGAGCGTCCTGCATCAGCCGAATTTCGCTCTCACCCCTCCCCATCGTCTTGAGGAATCGCTTAGTCAGCTCGATCGCCTCGGCTTTCGACTTCGCGTTGATGATCGCGTAGCCGCCAACCAGCTCCTTAGTCTCGGTGAAGGGTCCGTCGATCACGGTGAACTTTCCAGTCGAGTCGATTCGGACACGCGCGCCCTTCGAGCTGGATTGAAGCCCGTCGGTCAAGATCAGCGTGCCGGCTTTCGCCATCTCTTCGATCAGCTGGCCAACCGCAGCCATCTCCTTCTCGGTCGGCATGTCGTTCTCCGTGCCCGGCTTGTATAGCGCCATGTATCGCATTGTCGCTCCTTTGCTCCTTTTATGGTTGAATCAGATTTTCACTTCTTCTCGCCCATGGGCGAATCGGAATTCTCTCTTACTTCTTTGCGTTGGCGGCCATCTGCTTGCCAACGCGCTCTTCGTACTCCCTCAGCTCGGAGGCGAACTCGGGACCAAAGTCTTCGCCTTCGTGCACCTGGCGAATCTCGATTTCCGATTCCCCCGTGAGAAACGGATTTGGAGCGCGCTTGACCCACTCGATCGCCTCGTCCAACGATTTCACCTGAAACAGCCAGAACCCCGCGATCAGCTCCTTCGTCTCAGCGAATGGCCCATCGATCACGGCCCGCTTGGTTCCTGAGAATCTCACGCGAGCGCCCTTTGAGCTCGGCTGCAGACCCTCGGCCGCGAGCAAGACGCCCGCCTTCGCCAGCTCCTCGTTGTACTTGCCCATGTCGGCAAGGAGTTTTTTGTCGGGAAGGCCGCCCGCTTCCGATTCCTTGTTGGCTTTCACTATCACCATGAACCGCATTGTCGTCTCCTGTCGTTTCGGATTCTGAGCGGGGCCCCGCCATTCGAGCGGGTCGTCCTGCTCTCTATCTACACGTCGAACGGGGCACCGCGAAATCGACACGCGGTGCCCCGTTCTTTTTTGACACACTTAAAGTCACTCGCGACAACATCTTAGTTACGACACGGCTGCGCTACATGGGTTCGCGTAGTCCGGGGTCGCGCCGCCGGGAGACTCAGCCGCTCACCACCGCGAGGATGTTGCCGTCCGGATCCTTGAACCACGCGGCTTTCGACTTTCCCGCGATGTGCACGTCTCCCTTTCGGGTCATTCCGGGAAAGTCATAGTGCTCGAACGCAACCCCCTTGGCCTTGAGATCCTTCACCGTGCCCTCGACGTCGTCGACAATCCATGTCGCGGAGGTCGCCTTGTTGCTCCCGGCAAACTGTGACTTGTAAACGAGAACGGTCGAGTTACCGCTCTTGTAGTTGAGCACTTCCGGTTCCGGGACGGGCGTCGGCTTGAGGCCGAGTGTGTCGCCGTAGAATTTTTTCGCGGCCTTGAGGTCTTTCACCGCGATCGTAGCTACGGCGTCCTTGTCAGCGAGCATTCGTGCGTCCTCCGACAGTTTTCAGATATGCGGCAAAGCGGTCGAAGCTCTGGTTCCAGCCGCCTTCGTGGCCGTTCCGGTCTTCGACCGAGGTGAACACACCT
>DASWGL010000021.1:0-1777 GCA_036393735.1 Gemmatimonadaceae bacterium
CCGTCACCTCGCGCGCCCAGCCGCCTGTGGTCAGGCGATTGCGTGCGGTGGCATATGAGAATTTGAGGTTCGGGATCGTTCCAGCATCGGTGTACGGCGAGGCGAGCAGGTCGGGGTTCTCGCGCTCAAGCGACACGTTGCGTGGTCCCATGATCGAGGCGCCCCGGCCGTCTTGGATGGGCTGAGGTCCGTCGTCGGCATTGTGACGCGCAGGATTATTCGTCATACGTCGGCTCGATCGGCCATTGCTCGTTAGAAGCTGACGGCTGTGCGAGGTGGCGCAATTTAACCGCCAACGCGCTGGAGTCGGTTTCGTTCTTAGGGAGGACTCAATGTCGCGATCGCGACTGCGACGTCGCGAAATCGGGACTTCGCCCTCGGCGTAAGCTTGCCTGCTGACGGAGGAGTCGGCCAGTTACGCACACTCCGGCACGTTCCGTAGACCGTTCAATTCAGGGCTTCGCCTCATTTGGCGCGCGCGCGGACTGGTCTTCTCGTTGCCTGACGATTTCTTTTGACATTGGTCGTTTTTGCGGCTCCAGGGACGATATGCATTCCAGCCCCAGAAGATAACGCGACCAATTGTTCGACGAGCCATCGACCTGCAGGACCCGGCGGCGACTCGATTTTGTGCACTACTTGCATCGGGTACACGCCCCCGCGCCAGTCAGGAAGGTCCAATCGCACGAGCCTTCCGGATTCGATATCGGCGCGAACCGCAGGCTCCGGCATTCCTCCCCACCCGAAGCCACTGAGCAGAAGTTTGTGCTTCAACGTCAGATCACCAACCCGCCAGGTAGCGAGGCTGACAACGCCGTGGTCTCGTCCTTCGCCTGCAGGTCGGTCCGATAGAACAAGCTGGACGTGGCCCAGAGCACGCGAAGTGGAATTGTCGCCAGCCCGCGCAAGCGGATGGCTGGAAGCGGCAACGGGAATGAGCATAACCCCACCGATCTCAACTCGCCGCAGACCCGTGCTGTCAATATGCATGAGCCCTCCAATACCGATCCCGGCATCGCCGTTGCGGATGAGTCTTTCAACGCCACCGAGCGCTTGCACCAGGAGCCGCAGCGGCACGGTTGGAAACTTCATGTGAAAATCATTGAGCACCACTACCAACTGATCGCTCGGATACATGGTGTCGACGACCAGCGACACTTCTGATTCGAGCCCCTCGAGAAGGCCGCGTGCACGCGCGCGCAATGTGTCGACGCTGTGAGCGACCGCCTTGGCTTCAGAGACGATCGCCTCTCCGACATGTGTCAGTTTCGGCTTTCGCGTGGTCCCGCGATCAAACAGGGTAAGGCCAAGCTGCGCCTCCAGCGTGTCGATCGCGTAGCTGATGGCGGAGGTGGCCCGCCGAAGATGCTTGGCAGCTCCGGTGAAGCTTCCCTCCTCGACTACGGTCAGCAGCACCAAAAGCTGGTCTACACTCGGCGTTCCGGGAGCCTGCATTTCGAATTTCCTGAAAAGAACCTTCAATTTTATCCGTATTTTCTTAGCACGAAAAGCTCCTACCTTCCTATCGTCGGTTCTCGTTTGCAACCGACGCAATCGAGGACAAAACATGCTGAAGGTGGGATTGATTGTCGGCAGCACCCGGCCGAACCGGTTCGCCGATACACCAGTGCAATGGCTGGTCGAAGGGGCGTCAGCGCGGCGTGACCTGCAACTCGCGGTGCTCGACCTGCGTGACCATCGGCTGCCGTTCTTCAATGAGCCGGCGTCGCCGGCGTACACGGGCGGCGTCTACACCGAGCCTGAAGCGGAAACCTGG
>DASWGL010000022.1:0-2200 GCA_036393735.1 Gemmatimonadaceae bacterium
TTCTGGGTCGAGACCGACCCGATGATGAAGGCCAACCAGATGGCGCACTTCTGGAAGAATCTCACGATCGCGGCGGGGGCAGTGGTGTACTCGGTCGCGGTGCATATAGGATTTCATTGAGGCAGGGCGCGCAGACACGCCGCGCCTCGGCGCAGCGCGATCCTCGCTGAAGTTCGCGCGGGACTCGTGGCGTTCGTGATCCGGGACTTTCGGTGTTGGGTTCGCTTTCGGTCCTCCCGAGCTCGCGTGCGCGTTTGTTGATTTGGCGGTGCGGGCTATCGGGTGCTCACCGTTACCAACCGAGCCTTGCGGGCGAGGTCTCGCTGCATCTAGGTGGCCGAGTTCGGAGAACAAAAGCTGTGACCGTGCGCCAGAACGCGGGTCATCTACGCGCCATACGTCCGATCTAATCCGATCACGCGTTTGGCGACGCCCCAAAAGATTCCGGCTTCCATCACCCACACATAGAGCGCAAGCGGGAGAAACCGGTGTCGTACGGCAGCGCCGAGGCCACGCACGACGCCACGAGGCGGAAAATAGTCAAGTAGGCCACGCCAGCGGCGTCGATGCCAGATGGACTTGCCTCCCCACGCTCCCGTCCCGAACACTTCGCTGAGGCTGGCCGGATTGTAGTGGTAGCAGACCGCTCCGTTTGCGAATCGAGCCTGTCCCCCAAGTTTGGTTGCGAGGGTTTGGTCATCTGTATATCCGACGTCGTCGAAACCACCGACCTTCCGAAACGCTTCCGCGCGAACAGCCCGGTAGACAACGGTTCCACGTGCTCGCTCGGATGGCGAGAGGTCGATCCGCTTCTCGAGGGGCAAGCCGCTTGCCTTTTGGAAGCAACGCGACCAAACGTTCTGAGGGTTGGCAACCAGCTCGTGGTCGTGGCTCGTGCCAACACACTGGCCTTCGACGATCGGGGTCACTAGGCGTTCAACGAAGTCTGACGCGAAATGGAGATCGCCGTCCAGGAAAACGAAGATTTCACCCTGTGCAGCAGCCGCCCCACGAGCAAGCGCGCGCGCTTTTCCCCAGTGACTCTGCTGGAGCACCTGCACACCACACCGGAGGGCGATCGTGACGGTGGTATCGCGCGAGCCATCGTCCACCACGATGATCTCGACCGGTCGGTACGTCTGCCCCTGTAATGAGCGCAGACACTCTTCGAGGTGTTCCTCCTCATTGTAGACGGGGATGATGACGGTGACGAGCGGTGTCTGAGGGGTCACGGTCGAGTCGGCCGGGGGATGAACTTCAGAAGTCCGGGTGATACTGACGCGACGGCCGTGGTCACGTAATCGCGAAGCGGCGGCCGGAACAGAATCGGAAACATCAGAGCGCCGTAGAGTATCAGGATCGTCCCAGCCGCCCCTATGAGCGCGAGCGTCGATGTCGTGGACCAGACTCGTGCTATCGCGTACGCCGCAAGTCCGGCGAGTGCGAAGCGCACCATCCAAGGTGCTAGAGGACGCAGCAGTTTCATGATCCCGACCTCCAAATCCTCCTTCAAGCCCACCAGAGCGAAGGGGAAAGTGACCAGTACGCTGGCCGCAACACTCCCTACGGGCGCGCCAACCGGGCCAAGAGTGCGCACTAGTGCAAGCATCAGACCGATAGACGAGGCACCCTGCAGCATAGCGATCGTGGCCAGACGGCGCTCGTGGCCGAAGCTGTAGACGGCATAAACGAGCGTCGTGCCCCAGTGGCGGATTAGCATCGAGACTAAGAGGCAAGTAGTGAGGGTCACACCTCCAAAGAGCGACGCGCCAACCCACCAGCTCACGAAGCCCTTAGTTACCACTAAGATGACGCACGTAAGGGCACCGCTACCAATCAGTACGGCTTGCGTCAACGCGCCCATGGCGGTTCGCAGGCGCTCTCGGGACTCACGCATCCTGATATCGCTGAGCGCGGGCCCCGCGGTCTGCGCAAGAACGAGCGGTATGTTGCTCGCGACCGCGATCAGCTTTCCGGTGCATGTATATGCCACGACTGCCGCCGGCCCAAGGAGTGCCCCAATGATGAGCACGTCGGCGCCAACCTGTA
Organism: Gemmatimonadaceae bacterium; assembly: GCA_036393735.1. GTDB lineage: Bacteria > Gemmatimonadota > Gemmatimonadetes > Gemmatimonadales > Gemmatimonadaceae > UBA4720. The sequence goes on from DASWGL010000022.1 coordinate 2,050, forward strand.
CATTATTCGCGATCTGACCTGCGCTTAACCATAGTGAACGCCCCAGGTAGTGACGCGCCGTTGGCCACGTCACCCACTCCTGTCGAGGTGGCAGGGCTTCCGCGAACCGAGCCCGAGCACGGTTCCAACAGGCGAGGGGCGTAACAAGTTG
>DASWGL010000023.1:0-3541 GCA_036393735.1 Gemmatimonadaceae bacterium
CAACGAGAAGATTCCCGCCGGACTCCCGGCAGGAACCAGGGTCGCGCACAAAACGGGCGAGATCACGGCCGTCTCACACGACGCGGCTATCGTTTATCCGCCGGGAAGAAAGCCGTATGTGCTGGTGGTGTTGACTCGCGGCATTTCGGATAGCAACAAGTCAAGCAAGTTGATCGCCGACATTTCCGCGCTCGTGTACGCCCACAGCAGCAGAGTCGCTGGTGGCGTTTCCGGGTCAACGCGGGTATCCAACTGATGAAAGTCGCCTTCATCGGGCTGGGAGACATCGGCGAGCCAATGGCATCGCATCTGGCGCGCGATCCATTCGACCTCGTCGTGTGGAACAGGACCGCTTCCAAGGCGGAGGAGTTCGCGCGTAATCACAAGGCTCGGGTCGCTGCAACGCCCGCCGACGCGGTGCGAGACGCCAACGTCGTCATAACGTGTCTCCCCTCGTCAGTCGAGGTCGAGGCAGTCCTGCACGGCGAGAACGGGATACTCGAGGCGATGCGGAAGGGAGCTGTGCTCATCGACTGCACTTCGGGTGATCCACCGACTTCGCGGTCGATCGCGGCCGAGCTGGGCGGGCGCGGAGTGGAGTTCATCGATGCGCCGGTAAGTGGAGGAACGACGGCCGCCAAATCTGGAACACTTACCGTCATGTGGGGCGGCGAGATCACGGTGTTCGAGCGCGTCAGGCCCGTGATTGAAGCCTTTGGGAAAAAGATCGTCCACGCTGGAGCGGTGGGAGCGGGCGACGCCGTCAAGGCGGTGAACAACGCGCTGCTCGCCGTTCACATTCTCTCGACAGCTGAAGGTCTGGCGGTGCTGGTGAAGGCGGGTGTGGATCCGAAGGTAGCGCTGGATGTGATCAACGCGTCGAGCGGGCGCTCAAACAGCTCCGAGAATCTGATCCCGCAACGGGTAATCACCAGGGCGTTTCCAAAGACGTTCCGGCTGGCGTTGCTGGAAAAAGACATCGGCATTGCCGCGGTCATGGCCGATGATCTCAACGCCCGGACTCCACTGCTTTCGCTCACAGCCGAGCGGTTTCATGAAGCGCGGGAAAAACTCGGCGAGCAGGCGGACCACGTCGAGGCCGTCAAGATGGTCGAGGAGGAGAACGGGATCGAGATCAAATAGGTCGCAGTTCTGCCGCTAGCTCCGTTTGCCCAATGCCGCTCGATCGACCTCGGCGATGCGCTCGGCCGCAAGGCGAGGGTCTATCTCCGGGGCGACCTCTTCATCCGAAAGGTCGGACGTCCACCGCGCTCTCTCGACGACCGGCTCTCCGCCTGGAACCAGAGTTCCGAACTCGATCTCGGCCCGGCGGCAGAAACGTTCCTGCCTGGCCCGATCTTCCATTTCCAGGGGGAACCCGAGCGCGTGCAAACGGGCGTGCATCGCTTCGTGGAGGATCGTCGCCGCGACTTCGGCATCGGAAAACGTCGGGTTCACCGTGAACGTCAGCTCCACAAGACACGCGCGCTGCTCGTGGAAGTAGGCTCCCCGACACGCGAAGCGCTGCACCACGATGTACGCGAAATCTCTCTTGAGATGCCGGAAGTGATGCGGTACGTAGCGCTCGATCAGGGACAGACTGCGCTCCAGGCGCGCAATGACGGCGCCGGTATCGATGTCGGGCCGCGTATTGTAGACGAGCACTGGAATCCCGAGCACCTCATGCCTGGAGGTGCCCGCCGGTTGGCGACTTCCGGCGAACAGCCTGAGTAGTTCGGCCAGCATGAGACAAAAATAGTGTGCGCGCAGGACGGAGTGTCTTCAATTAGCCGGCGCGTCCAGCCATATTTGTCCACTGATGACCACGAAAACCACGACGGTCCTCGACGCCCGGGCCGTCGAGCGCACGCTGAAGCGCATGTCGGTCGAGATCGTCGAGCTCAATCACGGCACGGACGATCTCATCATCGTTGGAATACAGCGTCGCGGCGTTCAGCTCGCCGACCGGCTCGTAAAGATGATCGAGGGCGGAGAGGGTGTGACAGTTCCGCAGGGCTCGCTCGACATCACCCTCTATCGAGACGACCTGCAGACTATCGGGCCGCGACCAGTTGTCGGTCCGACCCATTTGCCGTGGGACCTGGAGGGCAAGCACATCGTGATCGTGGACGACGTGTTGTACACCGGCCGGACTATCCGCGCCGCGCTCGACGAGCTGGCTGATTTCGGAAGGCCGGCCTCCATCTCACTGGCGGTTCTTATCGATCGCGGTGGACGTGAGCTTCCAATTCATGCCGACGTCGTCGGTAAGAAGGTCGAGGTCGGAGAGGACGAGCGCGTCGATGTGATGGTGGCCGAGCTCGACGAGCGCACCGAGGTCGTCATCGTGCCAAAATCGACGGCGTGACGGGGACGCTCGGCAAGGATCTACTCGGCCTCGAGTCGCTGACGGGCGACCAGATTCGACTCATTCTCGATACCGCCGAACCCTTCAAGGAGATCAGCGAGCGAGCGATAAAAAAGGTTCCGGCACTCCGAGGGTCGACGATAGTAAACCTCTTCTTCGAGAACTCGACCCGGACGCGGATCTCGTTCGAGTTCGCGGAAAAAAGACTCTCCGCGGATACAGTCAATGTTTCGGTGGCGGGATCAAGCGTCTCCAAAGGGGAGACACTGGTCGATACGGCTCGCAATCTCGAGGCGATGCGGATCGACATGGTCGTCATCCGCCATTCCGCGTCCGGTGCGGCCCGGTTTCTGGCCGAGCGCATTCAGTCCAATGTCATCAATGCCGGGGACGGGACGCACGAGCACCCTACTCAGGGGCTGCTCGACATTCTCACGCTGCGAGACCGATTCGGAGATCTAAAGGGACGGCGCGTCTGCATCTGTGGCGACATTCTGCACTCACGTGTGGCGAGATCGAACATCTGGGGGTTGACCAAACTCGGCGCGGAGGTGGCGGTGTGCGGACCACGCTCGCTGCTTCCCAATGCGATCGATGAGTTCGGAGTTCGCATTTTCGATCGAGTCGAGGAGGCGATCGAGTGGGCAGAGGCGCTGAACGTCCTGCGTCTTCAGTTCGAGCGAATGACGGCGGGCTATATACCGTCGGCGCGCGAATACAACCGCGTCTTCGGAATCACGCGCGAGAGACTCGATCGCGCGCCGCGTGACATTCTGATCCTGCACCCGGGTCCGATGAATCGCGGCGTCGAGATCGACTCCGATGTGGCCGATGGTCCGCACAGCGTGATTCTGGAACAGGTGACGAATGGTGTTGCGGTTCGCATGGCGGTGCTCTACCTGCTCGCGGGCGGGAAGCCGGAGCTGGCCGAAGCAGCGAAAGGTGGCAGCGGCCGCGGACGCGAGGACAGGGAATGAAGCCGGTCCTGCTTAGCGGAGGAACGCTGATCGATCCGTCGCAGGATCTCAACGAAGTCGGCGACGTTTTCATTACTGACGGCAAGATCGTGGGTGTGGGGCGCTCGATCGAAGGTCCGGAAGAAGCCGACGTCATCGATTGCGCGGGACTCATAGTCTCGCCGGGTTTCATCGATGTGCACTGTCATTTGCGCGA
>DASWGL010000024.1:0-2187 GCA_036393735.1 Gemmatimonadaceae bacterium
CACCTCGCGCATCCGTAGGATCGTACATCCGCCAGTCCTTCGGGAGCCGCCACTGACTGCGCAACGTATCGAGCGCGGTACTCCGCTCATCGCCACATAGCTTGGAGAGCTCATGTACCAGATCCCACCAATATCGAACCAGATCCTTTCTCGCGAGTGAATCCTTCCGGAATTTTTCCGCGCCGATCGCGATCATGGCGTCGCCGGGAGCGTCGTCGAGCCTACGGTAGAGCTCTTCATACCAAAGACTCGCGGGAGCATCCTCGAGCGATGCGCCGGTCACAAGAAACAGGCAGCGCGTTCCTTCCTCCAGCAGAATCGGGACCATATCCGTCAGGACATTTAGCAATCCATCGTCGCAGGTCAGCAGCACCGCCCGCTTCGGCAGCAAAGCACTGTCGTCCCACCGGCCGCGAAACGCTTCTGGCGTAATCAATTCGTAGTGCGACTTCAGAAACCGCAATTGCCGGCGGAATAGTTCTGCGGGAACCAGCGTTCCCTCTGTAGGAGACGCGCCAGTCGCCGATCCCTCCGGGAGCACTCCGTGGTAAGTGAGAACACAAACCTCCCCAGCCTGCACGCGACGAGAAAAAACGCCTGCACGGGACATCGCCGGATAGACCGCGCGCCGCAGGATTGAACTGACCGCAATCACTTCTGATTCACCAGGTCCCAGTTCAGAGGAGTGCCCCGGACGATGTCGAGTGCCGCCGTCTTGCCCAGCACTTCCGCCAAGTGCCGTGTATGCAATCCGTCACCTGGGCGGATCGAACGAACGTTCTCGGAGGTGAACTTCTCACCTTTCTTGAGGTCGCGCACCACGAACAACGAGCGCCGAAACACTCGGCTCCGACTCTCGCGCTCGCTGACTCCGAAATGGATGCTTCCCAATGCCTTCTCCGCCGTGCGTACCCCTTCCACCATCGCCTTGAAGTCTTCCGGTTCGAGCGAGAACGCGCTGTCGGGGCCGCCCACAGCTCGCGATAGAGTCAGGTGCTTCTCGATAATGCACGCACCCAGGCTGACGGCGGCCACAGGCACAGCGATTCCCATCGTGTGATCGGACAGTCCCACGGGCAGATCGAAGCGCCGCGCCAGTTCCGGGATCGTGCGCAGGTTCATCTCCTCTGCCGGTGCCGGATACGCACTCGTGCACTTGAGCAGCGCGATCTGGGTGGCCCCGGACCGGCGCGCCGCCGTCACAGCTTCTTCAATCTCCTCGATCGTTGCCATCCCCGTGGACATGATCAGCGGCTTGCCGGTCGACGCCATTTTCTGAATCAGGGGCAAATCCACCAGTTCGAACGATGCGACTTTGTGCGCGGGAACGTTCATGGTTTCCAGGAAGTCGACAGCGCTCGCGTCGAACGCGCTGGAGAAGCACTGCATACCGAGATCGTCGGCAACTCTCTTCAATTTCGGCTGCCATTCCCAGGGCGTGTACGCCTCTTTGTAGAGATCGTACAGACTTCGCCCATCCCAGAGCGTGCCGCCGCCCACCTGAAAACATTCTCGATTGCTCTGAATTGTGATCGTATCGGGAGTGTAGGTCTGGAGTTTGACAGCGTCGGCGCCCGCATCCTTCGCGGCCTGAACAATGCGCACCGCCGTCTCGAAATTCTGGTGATGATTCGCGGAAACCTCGGCGATGCAATAGACGGGCTCTCCCACCCCGATGCGCCGCCTGCCAATTTCGATGTGAGCAGTCATCAGTAACTGATCGCGGGCCTGATCGAACGAATCAGCTCAAAGGCCTCGGCTGCTTGGAATCCCGCTACGCTGCCCCAGCGCAAGGCAATTGCACGCACCGCTTCGGGCGAGCGGGGATGGGGAAATTTTCTTGTCTCCGTCTCGTAACACGCGAGTGCAGAGACCTTGGTTTCGAGCGTCGCGCTGATGTCAACGAACACGCTTGGCCGGAACGATGGCTCCAGTCTTTGGAACGCCCACTCGGTTGAAGAAGGAACCTCGAAAGCATAAATTTCCCGCACGCGCTGGCCCGGAAACGGTCTGGTTGCCGTGAGCACGGCGCGGTGGACAACTCCATGATCGACATTCAGATCTCCCGGATGATGGGTGTAAATCACCACCGGGCTGAATTTCTCGATCAAGTCTTCGACCACCTTCACAACTTCCAGCAATGGGACCGTATCGAGGCGATTGTCGGGCAGTTTGCAGAGCACCAGT
>DASWGL010000025.1:0-6535 GCA_036393735.1 Gemmatimonadaceae bacterium
CGGCGCGCTCATGAACGTGAAATCGCGCTTCGACGATTCGAAGGTAATTCCATTCGCGCCGCGCCTGGCGAAAACCGGGACCGACCGGAGCTTTGTGGCGCTGCTGAGAATCGCGGCTGCGGCGATCGTCATCGTCGGAGGAACGATGCTCTGGCAGAGCATCCGCAGCTCGCGTGGCGATGCCGCCGATCAGACGTTCGCCACTACGGTCGGCGAGCGTCGTCAGCTCGTGCTGAAGGATGGAACCAAGGTTCTTCTCGGCCCGACCAGCCGGCTCGTGGTCTTTTTCGGTGATCAGGACGGGAATCGCCTGGTGAAGCTCGACGGAGTAGCCTACTTCAGCGTAGTGCACGACGCGGCGCACCCATTCACCGTCAAGGCCGGAAGTTTCAGGATACAGGATGTCGGAACCGCCTTCGCCGTCGAGAGCGATGACAGTGCCGGGACCCGCGTGGTAGTGGACTCGGGGTCTGTGGCCTTCGGAGCCGGGGATCAGGATCCAGCCGCCTCGGCGGTTCTCAACGCGCGCGATCGCGCCACCGTAGACATGAAGGGGATTGTGGTCGTGGAAAGATCAGCCGTTTCCGACGACGACCTGGCCTGGGTCCAGGGACGCCTTGTCTTCCGCGACGCACCGCTCATTCTTGTAGGAGCAGAACTTTACCGCTGGTATGGAGTAAGGCTGAGGGTGGCGGATTCATCGCTGGCGAATCTTCACCTGACCGCATCTTTTTCTGGTGAGCCGGTTGACCGAGTTCTCAATGTCATCGCTCTTTCGCTCGGTGCCCGCATCGAGCGACAGGGAAACGTCGCGATTCTTCATCGGGCGGCTCCGTCTGGGGCTCACCCCTAGCGCCGATCGCTTCGTAACCGGCGGGCGATCGCGCGGTCGACGCACGATCGTTCTACTGGTTACGGGGTTGTCATTGGTCGCGTCGCCCGCACGCGCCCAGTCGTGCTCGTTATCGAGCGCACTCGTGGCTTCGCTGCCGGCGTGGAGTGCTCCGCTCGATCGGCGTGTCTCTCTCCACGTGCGTGACATTTCGCTGCGCGAAGCGCTGGACCGGGTCTCGGCGGATGCGCGCATCCGACTCTCCTACGCTTCGGAAGCGATCCCACTGGACAGCAGAGTCTGCGCTGCGTTCGATTCAATTCCGCTCGGCGAGGCGCTGGGATTATTGCTGCGCGGAACTCCAGTCCTCCCCGTTGCTGCTGGGGGCGAGCACGTCGTGCTCACACCTTCGGAAACACCGGGCACCGACCAACCCCAGCGCATGCCGCGCGTTCTCGACCGCGTCGTCGTGACGGGCAGCGCGGTCGAGGCTCCCGCGCGCAGTCTCACTGTCGCGATGAACACGGTGAGCGGCGCTCAGCTCTCGCGCTATGCCGGAGGCAATCTCTCGCAGGCTTTGAGCGACCTCGTGCCCGGGCTCTGGGTCTGGCAGAGCGCGCCGACATCTCTGGTGGCGCGTTACGGAAGCATTCGTGGGACCAGCTCGTTCGGCTCCAGCTATCCGAAGATCTACGTTGATGGAATCGAGCTGGCCAATCCGCTATTACTGACCCAGTTCACTCCCGAGACCGTCGAGCGCATCGAAGTGATCCGCGGTCCCCAGGGCGCGGCGCTCTATGGATCCGACGCGATCAGTGGCGTGATCAACATCGTCACTCGACACGATGGGTCGAATGGCGGGCCGAGCACAGTTGCACGATCAGCGGTGGGCGCGGCGTCCAGCGCCTACATGCCTCGTTCGGCGATCACGCAGGATCACGCGATCACGGTTCGCGAAGGATCGGGCGCTCAGTCCGGCAGCGCGACCTTCACGTCCGGCGGGGTCGGCGAGTATCTGCCCGGCGCATTTCTGCGTCAAACTACGGGTAGCACGGGATTCCGGCTGGTGCGGTCAAAATTCATCGCGACCGGAACCGGAAGAATTTTCGCGAGCGAGTCAGCAGATCCGTCGAGTCCGCTCTTCCGTGATTCGGTGAGTGCCACCCGGGCGGGACAGGTGATACCGCAATCCGTCCAGGAGTACACGCTGGGCGGCAGCGCGACATTCATTCAGAGTGAGCGGTGGACGCACGCGATAGTCGCCGGGTTCGATGGAAGCCGGCTATCGAACCTTGCGGATTATCATACGCCTCTTCCCTCAGCATCGGGGCCTGATCTCGGAACAGCGGGCGGGAACGCTAATCTCGCGACCCTTCGGGTGAGCAGCGTCGCCAGACTCGGTGACGCCGATAATCTCGCGACGACGCTCACTTTCGCCGGCGAGAACTCATTGCTCGACTTCCGCTCTCAACCCGAAACGACCTCAACTCTGACGACGAGTAACACGCCCGTGTCGTCGGTGGTGCGCCGGTGGACGAGCGCGGCGGTCGCGCAGGCGAACGTATCCTGGCGAGACGCGGGTTATTTCACCGGGGGACTTCGCGTCGAGCGCAACGACGCATTTGACAGCAATCGGACCGTGTCGGTGCTGCCGATGATTGGCGCCGCCGTGTTGCGCGACTACGGACCTCTGACGGTAAAGCTCCGCTCAGCATACGGTCGCGGCATTCGCCCGGCGACGACGCCGATTCGGGAGACCTCGTGGTTCGATTCGCACAGGGAGGCCCGACTTTTGGATCTTGCGCCCGAGGAGCAGGCGGGGATTGAAACCGGGATGGATGTCTTCATTGGCAAGACGTTCGGCGTGCAGCTGACCCGCTTCGATCAGCTCGCGTCGGGACTCATCCAGCGCGTCGCGTACGCGGCCTCGAGCCAGCACATTCAAGCACCATCCCCCGAGAGCGGGTATATAGAGACCCGGGAACAGCCGTACTCGCCGGAGGATAGGCGCATCTCGTACGTATTGCAAAACGTTGGTGAGATCACCAATCGCGGCTGGGAGCTGAAGAGCGACCTGAACTTCGCCTCGCTGACGCTGAGCGGAACGTTCTCCACGGTCGATAGCAGGGTAAAGCGAGTGGCGGCTGGTTACATCGGCGATCTGCGTGTGGGCGACCGGATGCTCGAGGTGCCGGCAAGGACGGGTAGCTTGTCAGCCGCGTGGGTCGGCGGCGGGTGGACCGGCTCGGTAGCGGCATCGCGGTCGTGGGACTGGATCGATTACGATCGCGTCGCGCTCGCGGGAGCATTCTCGAATTCCACACAGGCCGATGCGGAGCTGGTGGGTCAGCAGCTGCGCAACTACTGGCTGAAGTACAGCGGCGTCACTCGTCTCCGCGCGAGCGTAGGCAGGACCCTTTTTCGCGGACTCTCGCTGAACGTCAGCGGCGAAAATCTTCTCAACCGGCAACACGGCGAGCCCGACAACATCACGGTCGTGCCGGGAAGGACGCTTAGCTTCGGACTACGCGCGGCGATGTGACTGATTCCGCGGCGATTACATAGTCTGTATAACTGCAACTTAAAGACTGCCGGCTAGGGGCTGTCAGAAGCATAGATGCGGGCTCCGGGCTTGTCTTCAGTTCGCCCGATCGCAAGATGATGCTCGAGGATCATGCGCCCGCAGCCGCCGACTGAGCTTCTGACGGCCCTTGGCCGGTAGTCTTCAGTAGGCGTCATTCAATCGCGGGGAGCCTCCAAGTCGCCTGAAGCCTTTTGTATTGGTCCGCGGTGAGCTGTACGAGTAGTGGCCGCTTGTGCGGATCGAGCCACAGCATCACCTCGCGCAGCTTGGCTTCATCGAACGCGGTGCATCCAGCGGTGTGCGAATCCGGGCCCGCCCAGATGTGGAGGAAAATGCAGGAGCCGCGGCCCTTGATCGGCGGTGACGCGTTGTAGCCAACGATTACACCGATCTTGTATTGCGATACCTGCCGCATGTGCTCCGCGCTGTTCCAATCGACGCGCGGGACCGCTGCCCTGTCGACAACGGTGTTGTAGTGGGCCGAAGCGGTATCATCGACGCAGTCGGTGGTGGGGAGCAATTGCACATAGGGCAGTAGCACGCTCTGCATCGAATCGCGCGGCGCGAAACCGAACGCCGTGTCGAGCGGAAAAATGCCGGCTGGGGCTTTCCCATCCCCTTCGTGCTTGTGCGGACTTTCGGTGGAAACGTTATCGAAGCCGACACCCCAGGCGAGGCCGGTGCGTCCGACCACGAGCGGAATCGGAGACTCGAGCCGCGTCCACGCAGATGTTGGCGTCGCGCGCTCGAATCGCGCCAGCGTGCCGACGGTGGATGTCCAGTCGGGAGTGATCACCACAACGAGTTGTTGTGAAGCGTCGACTTCAGCGCGCGGCACGGGTATTCCAGCCTGACACGCGAGGAGCAACGCCACCAGGGCGGGTACGTGCTTCGATGCGTCGCGTCTGGTCATGTGGGGCTTCCGGATTGGACAGTGTCCGCTGGATCGTGCTACAATAACCGCATGCCAAATGTGCACTCACCCGATGTTGCATTTTACATCCTGCAGATTCTCGTCTCCGCCTTTCTCGCGGTGCTGTTTCTTCAGTCGGGCATCGACAAGGTCGTGGATCGGAGGGGAAATCGCGAGTACCTCAATGAGCATTTCGCGAGGAGCCCGCTGGCTGGCACGGTCGGGCCGATGTTCGCTGTCATCACGATGCTCGAAGTTTCTGCCGGAGCACTGAGCGGAGTTGGCTGCGCACTGCTGCTCCTGACGCACGACAGCACGGTGGCGTACCTCGGCGCCGTGGTCGGCGGCGTCAACATCGTCGCCCTGTTCTTCGGCCAGCGGGTATCGAAAGACTACGCCGGCGCCGCGGCGCTCGTGCCGTACTTTCTCCTCACGCTCGCGGCGATATACCTGCTCGCGTAACACTGAAATCCGGGGATCGACTGAAGGAACTCGATCCGAACTGCAAAGAACGGATTGCGAAATCTCAAAACTGAACTGAACGGGATCCGAGATCTCAGAAGTGTAGATGTCAGGCTTTGGTAACGACGCTTGCGACGTATCTGAATGGCGTTATGGCACAGGCGGTCGGTTGTAGGCCGTGCGCGCACGTGCGAGTCGGAGCGCAGTGACTATCAACAGAGATCTATGCCTCTGACATCTCGGATCCCATTCAGTTCAGTTGTCAGATCTCGGATCCCGTTCAGTTATCAGTTCCCCAGAGCCGGTCGCGCAATAGATATCAGTCCTACCGCATCTCCCGGATCATCACCCCACGCGCCGCCAACTCCCGGATGTACTTCTCAGCGGGTACGGCCTCGTCCGGAGTGAACACACCCGCTTTTCCGATCTCTCCGCGAGCCTGCATCTGCCCCGTGATCGAGAGCGAGTAACCCGTCGAGCGCTCCATCGCGCTGATTCCGTTCTCTTCGTCGTAGTAGTCCACCATCTCCCAGCCGATCCGCTTCGGTTTTCCGTCCTTCGTGCCCTCGGCGTAGACTCGTAGCGCGACGAGATCGTGTGCGTTCGGCTTGGTGAGACGCGGACCCATCGTGGCCACGACGAGATCGCGTGGAACGACTTTGATTCCCTTTACATCGACTGGGTTCAGGTCGAGCAGACCGAGCTCACGAATCGCTTCCATGATGCGCGCGTGGCCGGGATAGCGAAGCGTCTTGTACTCCATCGTCGGAATCGTTCCCTCATAGCGGAACGCCATGGTCGAAAGGCCCCCCGCGGTGTGGAACCCCTCGAGCTCGCCCAATGATCCGCCGAAGTTGACGGCTTCGATCTCCGACAGGGCTTTAACCTGCGTTCGCTTCCCTTTGCGCAGCACCCAGGAGAGTGTGGTGTAATAGTCGAGCACTCCCTCGAGCGAATAGACGATCTGATAATTCAGCGGCGGCTCCGGCCGCTGTGGCAGTCCGCCGACGAAGATGCGAACGGTCTCGACCGCGTCGAGCTGCCGGATCGCGTGCTCGGCGAGAATGTTCACCATTCCGGGCGCGAGACCACAGTCGGGGATGATGGTGATTCCCTTTTTCTTCGCGGCCGCGTCCAGCGTCCTCTGCTTGAATACGATCTCGGTATTTCCACCCAGATCCGAGAAGTGTATCCCGGCCTCGACCGCAATCGCGGCGAGCTCAAAATTGAAGTAGTACGGGATCGCGCTCATCGCCGCGTCAGACTGTCGCATCAGCGCGAGCACCGCTTCCTTGTCGCGCGCGTCGAGCGTCGTGAAGATCAGCCTTTCGCCGGAGTACGGCGCGAGGAATTGCGCGAGATGGCCGGTGTGGTGATCGGCCAGGCGAACTTCCTTTACTTCGGGATTCTGCAGCAAATCATACGCGCACGCGGAGCCCTGCAGCCCCGCACCAAGCACTAACATTCGCATTACGTGTGGATCTCCGGATTTCCTGAGCTGGACTTGCTCTGGCAATTTACGGACGAGACTTGGTTCCCGTTACCCCGCGTGATCGATTTGCGGCCGCGTCACGTGATTATGTTCCTATCAGTGAAATCGTTGAGTGGCAAATGAGCCAGGAACTAGCAGAAGCAATGACACCACAGACTGACGGCGCGAACTGGCGGGATCACCTCATTGAGACGCCGGCGCGGATAAAAGACCTGCTGGAGAACACGCGCCGCATCGCCGTGCTCGGGATGA
>DASWGL010000026.1:0-4779 GCA_036393735.1 Gemmatimonadaceae bacterium
CGCACTGCCCTCCGCCGCCCCGTCACGATCGTGGTTTTCGTGATCGGCGTGGCGCTCTGCTCGATCCTCGCTCTCGTGCGCATGCCCGTCGATATTTTTCCGAATCTCAACCTGCCGGTCATTTATGTGGCGCAGCCGTACGGCGGCATGTCGCCGGCGCAGATAGAAGGCTATCTCGTCTACTACTACGAATATCATTTCCTGTACATCACGGGAATTGAGTCGGTCGAATCGAAATCAATTCAAAACGTGGGGTTAGTAAAGCTCACGTTTCACCCCGGGACCGACATGAGCCAAGCCGCCGCACAGACGGTGGGCTACGTGGATCGCGCGCGCGCATTTATGCCGCCGGGAACGGTGTCGCCCTTCATCCTGCGCTTCGACGCGGGGAGCGTCCCGGTCGGCTATCTCGTATTCTCCAGTCCGACGCGCACGGTCGGAGAAATTCAAGATGCCGCCCTTAACCGTGTGCGACCGTTGTTCGCAACTTTGCCCGGGGTCTCCGCGCCTCCGCCCTTTGGCGGGAACGCACGAACGATTGTCGTCAGCGTGGATCCGGATCGTTTGCGGGCTTACCGCATGGCTCCCGAGGAAGTCATTCAAGCGCTCAACACGGGGAATGCCATTGTGCCGGCGGGCAATGTACGTACGGGAGATTTGTTGCGGCTGGCCCCGATCAACTCCATCGTTGCCAATATCAAGGAACTCGAGAATCTACCGATCCGGACCGGAGCGGGTCCTGCAGTGTTTCTGCGCGACGTCGGCACGGTGCAGGATTCGAGCGACATCGTCACGGGATACGCGGAAGTGAATGGCCGCCGGACGGTGTACATTCCCGTGACCAAGCGGGCGGATGCTTCGACCCTCGCGGTCGTCAACGAGGTGAAGGCCAATCTCGTCCAATTCCGATCGGTGGTCCCGTCCGATATCAAGATCGACTACGAATTTGATCAGTCGTCGTATGTGCGTAACTCGCTTCTGTCGGTGGTCAAGGAAGGTTTGCTCGGAGCGCTGCTCACCGGCGTGATGGTGTTGCTCTTCCTGCGCGATTGGCGCAGCGCGCTCATCGTGGTCACCACCATTCCCTTTGCCTTGCTCTCCGCGGTTGTGGCGCTGTGGGGCGCGGGGCAAACCATCAACATCATGACGCTAGGGGGACTCGCGCTGGCGGTCGGGATTCTGGTCGATGAATCCACCGTGGTGATGGAGAACATCCACAGTCACCTCGATCAGGGGCGAGGACGAGCGGTTGCTGTTTTGGAAGCCAGCAAAGAGGTGCAGATCCCGCGGCTGCTCGCGATGTTGTGTGTGCTCGCCGTGTTCGTGCCGTCGTTTTTCATGGTGGGGGTCTCGCGTTCTCTGTTTATTCCGCTCTCGTTGGCGGTGGGATTTGCGATGGCAACTTCGTATCTGCTGTCGAGTTCTCTGGTGCCGATTCTGTCGGTGTGGTTTCTTCGCGACGCCCGCCCGGACGACAAGGAGAAAGGGCCTACCTTCCTGACACGGTTGCGGCAAAAACTCGGGAAGGTTCTGGAACGATTGACGCGAATGCGCGGCCTGATCATTGCGGTGTATCTCGTGGCAGCGGTACTCGTGATTGTGCTTGTGGGCCCGTTCCTCGGGCGGGAAATCTTTCCGCGCGTTTCCAACGGTCAAGTGTTGTTGCGCTTTCGCGCACCGATCGGAACGCGCGTCGAAACCACCGAACGACTATCGCTCGACGTGCTCCGCTCGATTGAGAAGGCCGTGGGGCCCGGGAACGTGACGACCACCTTGGGATATGTCGGCGCGACGCCTCCGAGTTATCCCATCAATACGATTTATCTCTGGACGAGCGGGCAGCACGAAGCGGTATTGCGCGCGGCATTGAATCCGAATTCGGGCATTCATACGGACGAACTCGAAGAGCGCTTGCGGAAGACGCTGCCGTCCGAACTTCCGGGATGTCAATTCTCATTCGAAGCCGCTGACATCGTGACACAGATCATGAATTTCGGAGCTCCGACTCCCGTGGAGATCAACGTGAGTGGGCCGGACCTGGACGCCGACCGGGCGTTCGCCGAAAAAATTCGCGTGCAGATGGGACACGTGGGCGCTCTTCGTGATCTGCAATACGACGAACCCTTGGACTACCCCAGTGTGAACGTCAACGTTGACCGGGAGCGTGCCGGACAGCTGGGCGTCACGGTGGACACCGTGGGGAAGTCGTTTCTGGCGGCGACGTCCTCCAGCCGTTTTGTCACGCCGAATTATTGGGCGGACCCGAAGTCGGGGGTCGCTTATCAAGTTCAAGTGCAAGTCCCGCAAGCCGAAATGACCTCGATTCAGGATCTGGAGCACGTTCCCGTGACGCAGGGCAGTTCTTCCCATCCGCTGTTGGGTGATGTCGCCCAAGTCAGCTACGGCAATACCGTCGGCGAGTACCACCGCTTGAACGGGCAACGGATGGTGACGCTCACCGCCAACATTTCCGGCGAAGATCTGGGGCGAGTCTCCAACCGGTTGGATGAAGTCCTCAAGCACGTGGGCAGTGCTCCGCGCGGCGTGAAAGTAACCTTGCGCGGGCAGATCGGCCCGATGAAGCAAACGCTGATGAACCTTGGCGCCGGGCTGCTTCTGGCGGTGTTGGTCATTTACCTTCTGCTGGCCGCGACCTTCCAGTCGATGCGGTTGGCGTTTGTGGTTCTCTCTACCGTCCCGGCCGTTCTCTGCGGTGTAATCTTCGCTCTGCTGCTCACCCGAACGACGTTGAACATTCAATCATTCATGGGCGCCATTATGGCCATTGGCATCGCGGTTGCGAACGCGATCCTCCTCGTCATCTTCGCCGAGGAACACCGCCGCGCCGGGAACGTTTCCAACGCCGCGGCGATCCAGGGCGCGCAGACTCGTATGCGGCCGATCTTGATGACCAGCATGGCGATGATCGCGGGCATGATTCCGATGGCGTTGGGCATCGGTGAAGGGGCGCAACAGACGGCCCCGCTTGGACGGGCGGTGATTGGGGGCTTGTTGTTTGCTACCGCCGCGACTCTGCTGATCCTACCTCTGGTGTTTTCTCTAGTTCAGGAACGGGCGGGCAGTCGCTCGCCGTCGCTCGATCCCGACGATGCGCAAAGCGCTTTCGCAAGGGAGCCCGGGGGTAGAACGGACGCGATCCCGGGAGAAGCTCTATGACGTGGGAACGATCTCTATCTATTTTTCTTTGCGGCGGCATCGTCGGTTTGTGCGTGTCGTGTGGTTCAAGTTCCGGCCCTACGACCAGCGCCGGCAGCGCGCAAGCCGCTTCGGCATCGACGCCGACGGTGGAAGTAACGCAAGTGACCTCACGCAAGCTGGCCATAACGGTGCGTCTCCCCGGGGAGCTCCAGCCATATGAAGCCGTAGCTGTATATCCCAGAGTTACGGCTTTCGTCGATTCGATCAGCGTCGACCGAGGATCGATAGTGAAAAAGGGGCAACTGCTCGCCCGGCTAGTCGCCCCGGAAATAGCCTCGCAGAGCGCGGAAGCGCAATCCAAACTGCAAGCAGCCGTCGCTCAACGAGCCGAAGCCGGGGCCAAACTCGCTTCGGAGGAAAGCACGTACGAAAGGCTCAAATCTGCTTCAGCGACGCCCGGCGTCGTAGCGGGAAATGACTTGGAAGTGGCGCAGAAGGCGGTCGAAGGAAACCGTGCCCGCCTGGAAGCTGCGCGTGAGGGCGAGGAAGCGGCGAAGTCGGCGTTGCGGTCGTTGACGGACATTCAGGAGTATCTGCAGGTTCGAGCGCCTTTCGATGGCGTGGTCACCGAAAGAAACGTTCATCCGGGAGCTCTGGTGGGCCCGACCACTGGATCGAGCAGCAGCGTCCCTCTTTTGCGTATTGAGCAGGTCGCGAGGCTCCGGTTGGTAGTCCCGGTTCCGGAGAAATATGCGGAGGGCATGTCGGAGGGCGCCAAAGTCGAATTCAGTGTGTCGGCGTTCCCGAATCAAACCTTCGCGGGAACGGTGGCGCGGATCGCTCGCTCGGTGGAAGTAAAAACACGAACGATGCCCGTGGAACTCGATGTTACGAATCCGAAGGGGCTTCTGGCTTCGGGCATGTTCCCCGAAGTGCTTTGGCCGGTGCGTCGGTCCGCTGCGACCCTTTTCGTTCCGGTGTCATCGGTCGCCCGGACGACGGAAGCGACGTTTGTGGTTCGCATTCACGACGAGACCGCGGAGTGGGTCAACGTCAAGACCGGAGAAGGCGATGGAAAGCTGATCGAGATTTTCGGAGGCGTGCACGCGGGAGATGCCGTTGCTGTGCGCGGAACGGACGAACTGCGGTCAGGGATGCGCGTGACTGCAAAGCTGGTTGTCCCAGACGCGCCAGGCGCTCCGAAATGAATTTCCCGGCATATTTCACACTAATTTGTGTATTTACAAGGAGACTGATGATGATTGCCAGATTGCGTTGTTTGATTGCATTTTGCGTTTTGCTGCTCCCCAATCTTGCCCTCGCTCAAGGCGTTACAACGGGACCGATCGATCAGGCTTTAGGCCGGTCTGGTCAGAAAACGGGCGAGGTCTACAAAGTAAGTTTTCCAAGGAGCGACTTGCACGTTTCCGTGCATGGCTTGGCGATCAAGCCGGGCCTCGCGCTTGGCTCGTGGGCGGCATTTCTCGGGACCGACGATAATGCGATGGTGATGGGCGACTTGGTGTTGCTGGAGGGCGAGCTGAATCCCGTCTTGGCGAAATTGCGATCCTCCGGTTTTGAGATCTCCGCGGTGCACAACCACCTTCTGGAAGAAACGCC
>DASWGL010000027.1:0-10874 GCA_036393735.1 Gemmatimonadaceae bacterium
GCGCTCGATGGTGTCCAGGGTAGGGTTCGTCTGTGCGGAGTCGCTTACCAGGGGATCCGACTTGGGCTCGACTACACGCTCTGGAAGCGCCGACAGCGGAATCGTATCGCCTTTGGCGAGAATCGCGGCGCGCTCGAGCGCGTTCTCGAGCTCACGTACATTGCCGGGCCACGAGTAGCGCTGCATCGCCTCGATGGCGTCTGGCGCCAATACCCGTGGCGGTTCGCCGCGGGCCTCGCCAGCGCGCTTGAGGAAGGCATCCGAGAGCAGCGCGATATCGCCCGGACGCGTCCTCAGGGGCGGCAGCACGATCGAGATGACGTTCAGTCTGTAGTAAAGGTCGCTTCGGAAACCACCGCGCTTGATCTCGTCCTCAAGGTCGCGGTTCGTGGCGGCGATCACTCTCGCATTAACGGGCTTCGCCTCGGTCGCTCCGACGGGAATTACTTCGCGCTGCTGCAATACGCGCAGGAGCTTTACCTGGGTTGCCGGCGTGGTTTCTCCGATCTCGTCCAGGAAGAAGGTTCCCTCTCCGGCCGCGAAGAACAATCCTTCCTTGTCGCGCGACGCGCCCGTGAACGATCCCTTGACGTGCCCGAACAGCTCGCTCTCGAGTAGACTCTCCGGCAGTGCGCCGCAGTTGATCGATAGGAATGGCTTGGTCGCCCGCGGCGAAAGGTCGTGGATGTAATGGGCTACGATTTCCTTTCCCGTTCCGGATTCGCCCTGTAGCAGAACGGTGGAGTCGGTGACGGCAACTGATTCGGCGACGTGCAATGCATCGAGCCAGGGCTTGCTGGCGCCAATCGGGCGCCCTGAGCGGTCGCGCCGTTTCGTCTCCGACTTCAGCGTTTTGCTCTCGCGCCGCAGGTTGCGATGCTCGGCCGCGCGGCGCACGATGGTCACCAGCTCTTCATTCTTGAAGGGCTTCTGGATGTAGTAGAAGGCGCCGTTGTTCACCGCGCCGATCGCCGACTGAAGGCTCGCCTGAGCCGTCATCAGAATCACGACTGCCTCCGGGTCGTGCGCGCGAACCGAGGCCAGGATGTCGAGGCCCGTGACGTCGGGCATTCTCACGTCCGTGATTATCAGCTCTGGCTTCAGCGCGGCGATCTGCTCGAGACCTTTCTTTCCGCCAAGCGCCGTGTACGGAATGAACCCCTCGTTCTTGAGCAGAATGCGGATCGTGTCGAGGATCCCCATCTCATCGTCGATGACGAGAACGGTCGGAGCCGACGTTGCGACACCCGTCATTTTTCGGCCTTTGCCACGGCTCTCGGGGTTTTCCTGGCTCCTTCGCTTCCAAGCCTCGGCAGGAACACAGTGAACCTCGTCCCCGCCCGCTTGCCATGACTGTCGACGAGAATGAAACCGTGATGCGCCTCCACTGCCCGGTGCACGATCGAGAGGCCAAGTCCGGTTCCACCTACTTTGGTCGTGACGAACGGCTCGAACAATCGCTCGTTGACTGAGTCGGCTATTCCCGGCCCCTGATCGGTTACCCGAAGCATCATCGCCCCGCGCGTGAAGCGCTCGGCTTGCGCCGGAAGCTGGTGGTACGCGAGCTCCGCTGCTTCGAGCCGGACTTCGCCGCCCGGTGGAGAGGCCTGAACCGCGTTGAGAAGGAGATTGAAGATCGCGCGATGGAGCAGATCATCATCGCCAACGACGACCAGAGGTGTCGAAGGAAACACCTCGCGGATGATTACGTTTTCAGGTTTGTCAGGGTGCGCGGAGACGAGCGCAGCGGCGTGGTGCGCGATCTCCACCAAATTGACTCTGCGCACGCTGGTGACTCCGGTTCGCGCAAAATCCAGGAACTCCGAAAGCAATCGCGACAATCTGTCGGACTCGCGCTGAACGAGGGTGGTCAGCGTTCGCGTATCGTCGTCGGCGCCCGGCACCTTGGCGAGCAGCTCCGCGGCGCTTCTAATCGATGCCAACGGATTTTTTATCTCGTGGGCGAGCGACGCGCTTAGCTCCGCCACTGCTTCGAGTCGTTCCGCTCGAGTGTGCAGTCTCTCAATGTCGGCTTCGCGGAGGCGGAACGCCGCCAGTTCGGCTTCCATTTCCTCCCGCCCCGCATGCCCTTCGCGCAGCCGTGAGCCGATGTAGCCGCAGCCTAGGGCCACCGCTCCGAATATTCCGAGCTGAACCAGTACCGGTAAATCGAACGCCGTAGCCTGATCGACGATCGTCACCCCGAAATACAGCACATCGCCGAGCATTGCGATCAGGAGCACACCGGCGGGTGGCAGCACCAGCGCGCTCACAGCAATGACCAGGATGTAGAGTGGCGCGAGCAGTGATGGCGTGCCGGACTGTGTCAGATGCACGACGGTGGTCACCAGGAGCAGATCGAAGATCATCTGCACGTAAAAAAAGGTGTCCCCGAGGACGGCCTGCCGGCGGGCGCTGTAGAGCATTGAAGCGCTGGTGAATAGCAGGCTCGCGACGAAGGCGAGTGTTGCCACGAGTGTCGCGGTGCTGTCGGCACGGCGCCAGACCGCGATGGCGGCCACGAAGATCGCGGTCGCCAGCGACAAACGGCCTAGGTAGAGGACTCGAAGGACTCGCTCCCGCCCGCCACTGATGGCGCCAGGGAGCGTCAGGGCAGCCCTTGGAACTGCTGGTGTTATGGGGACGGCCTGTAACAAGGGTTCCAAATTGCGGGGGTTGGGGACTACCGTCAATTAGACGCTTCGATAGGCACCTAAGTCTCTACTATATAGAATAGAATAGATTACAGGGCATATGGTCCTTGGACTTGTTGCTGCGGAGGCCGCCGATCCTCCGTCGATGGCAGTGGCGGCGAGCAGCATGATTGCCGTACTTGGACTGGTCGCGCTGAACGGGTTTTTCGTCGCCGCCGAGTTCTCCCTCGTCGCAGCCCGACGGAGCAAGCTGGATGAGATGATCGCCAAGGGCGATCGCAGCGCGCGTACGGTTCAAACGGCGCTCCAGAATCTCGACCGGTACATCGCGTCGACCCAGCTTGGGATCACCATCGCGTCCCTCGCTCTTGGATGGATTGGCGAGCCCGTGCTCGCCCACCTCTTTGACCAGCTCTTTCGGACCCTCGGACTCAATCCTTCACCTGCGGCAATGCACGTTGCGGCCGTACCGGTGGCGTTCTTTCTCCTGACGTTCTTCCACATCGTGCTCGGAGAGCTCGCCCCCAAATCCATTGCGCTGACGAGTCCGGAAAAGACGGCGCGTGCAGTCGTCCGCCCGCTGCTGGTCTTCTCCCGCATCATGTCCCCATTCATCTGGATCTTCAATGGGGCAGCGAACTCCCTGCTCCGGATATTCGGCGTCGAGCCCGTGAATGACCCGGAGGGGCACAGCCCCGATGAGATCCGTTTTCTGGTGATGCAGGCGCACGCGCGTGGAACGCTGGACGAGTCCGACCGCGCAATGCTCGCCGGCGTTCTCGACTTTCACGAGAAAAAGGCGCGCGATGTCATGCGACCCAGAACGGAGGTGGTGGCTCTGGACATCGAAGCGACCGAGGAGGAGGTCTGGGAAATCCTGCGGCGCGAACGGTATTCCCGCTATCCGGTGTACCGCGAATCGCTCGATGACGTGACCGGAGTGTTCCTGGCCAAGGACCTGTGGCTCCACTCGGGCGACGCTCCGTTCAATCTCGCCGACTTCGTGCGCGAGCCGATGTACGTGCCTGACAGCCGTCCGGCGGAGCGAGTACTCGACGATCTGAGAAAAACCCGGGCGCATATGGCCGTTGTGCTGGACGAGTACGGCGGCACCGCGGGCATCGTCACGATGGAGGACCTCGTCGAGGAGGTCGTCGGAGACATTGCCGACGAATACGACTTCGCCTCGCGCGAATCCATCGTCACGGATGGCGTGTTGGAGCTCGCGGGATCTCTGTCGCTGATCGATGTCCGTTCGGACTATCGCATCCAGATCCCCGATGGCGACTGGACGACCCTCGGCGGATTCGCCTTCGCAAAGCTGGGACGCCTTCCCCGCATGGGCGATCGGATCCCGATCCCTGGGGGAGAAATGGAGGTCGTGGCGATGGATGGGCGGCGCATCGCCGCTCTCAGAATACATCGCGCCGGCAGCAGACAGCCGGCGGTCGCTCAGCCCGCCTAGAGCTTTCGGCGGAACACGCCGCACGCGCCGAACGCAATCGCGTCCTTCGGCCGGCTGTTGCGCGCGGCGCTACACGGCAGGAGTGAGCTCCTCGCCACCCAGTTCGCTCGTCGCCGCGTCCCGACATCGGATACGAAGCGATCGACGATGGTGGCCCGCGAAGGATCGAAGGCAGAGAGAGCTGCCGCTGTTTTGATCGCGAGCTCACTCTCGCGTGCGCGCATGTAGAGCAGCGGTAGGTGCGCGGCGACTGCAATGTCAGCGGTTGGGACAGGCCTGTCGATTGGCTCGGAGCGGTTCCAAACGGCTTGGGTGTATTTGGCCTCGAGATAGTCTGAGTAGAGTTTGGCGGCAGTCGCGCTTCTGCCTGAGAATTCGAGACGCTTCCCTATCGATAGGTACGTCTCCGGCACGCCCACGTATCCAAGCCGGAGCGAGCTCTGGAGCATCGCGAGAGCGGAATCGCCCCGGCCCGCTCCAAGGTAGGCTTGCGCTAGTCTATAGCGTGGCTCGCCCAGCAGCGGATCGCTTTTCACGGCGTCGCTCAACACCACGAGCGCACGTTCGTAATCCCGATCCCCGGTATAGACGCTGGCGAGCGCGATCCGCTGCTCGATTCGATGCGGACTGAGCTCGATCGCTTTGTGAAGCGCATCGATCGCCTGCTGTTCGTACGATGGCGACCCGTAGAACTCCGCGGCCTCCACCAGCAAACCGCTTTCGTGCGTATACAGCCTGTCGTTCAAAGTGTCCCGGTGGATCTCGCGAGCAAATGCGGCAAAAGACTCCGCGAACGCGCGGCTGAGCATTCGTCGCTGACTCGGGTTGGCCCGTATCTCCCGCAGGCGAGGGCGGAGCGACCCGATGAACTGGGCCATCACGATGGGCGTGTGCGCGGTCTGCCGGGCGGGCGAATTCGAAACCAGCTCTAGCTCGGAGAACGTCTCGGCGATCGAGCCCCTCGGTGAATCGATTCTCGCCAGGGCGCGATTTGCCCGAAGCGGAGTGTAGCCTTCGCCGTAGAGCGCCATGATGGCCACGAAGATCGAGGCGAGTGCGAGCGCCGGCCGATCCACCGCCCTCTCCGCGTCGTGGCCCCTTACCTCGAGAACCACAGAGCCCACGGTACCTCTCGACGCGATCAACGCGGCGATCAGGATCCAGAGCATCGTCGAGTTGAGATCGACGAACCAGAAGAACAGATAGGTCGCGTACGCGATCTGGAGTCCCGCCAGAACCGCGAGCGCGGATGCTGAGAGCCTGCCAGCGCGATACGCACTAATGAGTGTCAACCCGATCGCGATCCAAATGCCAAGAAACGCAATTGTGCCGATCAGTCCGGTAGTGGCGAGCGTCTCCAGGAATTGATTGTGCGTGCGATCGTATATGTCGGTGTCGATCCGATAGATCCCGGGATCGAAGTGTGCGCTCCATACGAGATTGTGGTTCTCCAATCCGTAGCCGACAAGCGGGCGGTCCTTGAAGCCATCGATGGCAGCACGCCATTGCATCGTGCGCGATTCGTCCGAGCCGGCCGGATTGGTCAGGGCTAGCCGTTGCAGCACCATCGGAACGTGCCGCGTCACCGCTGTCGCTGGAAACGCTCTAATGCCGGCTGTGAGTCCGGCCACGACGACGGCTAGTAATACCGCCGACGCGAGAGCGATCCATTTCCTTCTCGATGGCGCGCTGACAATGGCGAAGATGAATCCGCCCACGATCGCGCCAAGCACCAAACCGATTACGGTGCTTCTGTTCTCGGCATAAATCAGCGCCAGCAGATTCGCTCCGCCGGCCAGAAAATAGAGCACGCGGTATCGGACGCTCGTCGCCGCGAGATAACCCGCTAGGGCAACGTTCATCAGCAGATACGCCGCCAGAAGTCCCGAATTGCCCACCGTCGAAGAGCTGGCTACGGCGACCCCGTCGGCGGAATGCGCCCAGGGCCCGAACGCGAAGTGCTGCCTTACGGCGATCGCGACTATGACGAGGCTCACCACAAGCGCGCCATTGAGGATCCAGCTCCAGTCTTCGTCGCGAAGAGTTCTCAGCAGCAGGAAGAAGAGCACGAGATGGAACCAGGCCCACACCCCGCCCATCCTCTCGAAGTCCCCGAAGAAGCTGTGTGTGGTCGCTGGCGAGACGAGCGCGGAGAGAGATGCGGCGGCGAGAAACGCCACCAGCGACCAGAAGATCGGCTCGCTACGCAAGTCGAGCGTCTTTCGCCCGAAGGAAAGTGCCAGTACGAGGGCGGCGGCTCCGACTTCGACGACGACGCGGAAGAAGATGTTCCGTGGAGCAACGTATGGAAAGAAAAAGTCGGACCCGACGACGAGTGGAACGAGCAGCGATGTGAGCAGCAACGCGATGATCGCGGTGCGCCACGAGAGCTCGGGTAACCGCGCTGTAGAGATCTGCATCGGTCAGCCCGTCGTCTCTTCCGTCAGGCGCATCAGGATATCCGGGGTGATCTGGTGTCCGCCTTCGAACCTGATGGTCGTGTGCGGGATACGTAGCTCCCGCAGCCGCGCTTCCTGAGCGGCGATCAGCTCCGGCTTGGCAAACTCATCGTTCGTCCCGAGGACGATAGTCAATGGCGACCGCTTCGCGAGACGAGCGGCGCGCTCCATATCGAGCTCGGACGGCAACAAACCCGCATACAGGACGACGCGATCCGGATCGACTTTCCCCCTAGCCACCCAGCGCGCGGCGGTCGCCGTGCCCTGTGAGAAGCCCAGCACCCACAACTGGACTTTCGCCCGATCGACGACGGAGAAGATCTGGTCGTAGAGCAGGTCGAGGTATCCCACGTAGTCTTCTATTTCGACCTCGCGATCTTCAGCGGTCATCCAGCTGGCGCCGACCGGCGTGTCCGGCGGATGCGGTCCCCCTTGGGGAGGCGCGAGATAATAGCGCGAGAGCGCTTCGGGTGCGATGAAGAGGCGGTCCGGACGTTCAAGCGGCAAGAATCTGAAAAGGAAACGCCTGGCCAGCTGCCCGTGACCATGGCAGACGATCCATACTTCGCTCAGCTCCGCCTCGAGGGATCCCATGATCGCATAACGCGCGGACCTGGGAACTTTGAGATGGCGCTGCTCGAAGGCGCGAATCTTTTTTTCCGGCGCGACGGGAATCTGCAAAGAGACGCTCGATTGGTGCAACGAATTACCTGGTCAGTGGCTGGAACATGTCTTGCCCCCTATGAATGTACCATTCCCGCTAAGAAATGATTCGCTGCTCCGCTCTGACTGCGCTGCTTTTCCTTCTCGCCGCCTGTTCCGTATCCGAGGACCAGGAGGTGGCGATCGGCCGCCAGAACGCGGAGGAGATCAACGCCCAGTTGCCCATAGTCACCGATCCCGCCATCAGCGGCTACATCCAGGCTCTCGGCGAATCGATTGCAAAAAAGACCAGCCGGTCTGACCTGGACTGGCACTTCTACGTGGTCAACACGAAACAGGTCAATGCGTTTGCGCTGCCGGGCGGATTCATTTACGTGAACCGCGGGCTGATCGAGAGTGCAGACCGTCTCGACGAGCTCACGGGAACGCTCGGCCACGAGATCGGCCACGTCGTCCAGCGACACTCCGTCAAGCAGATGGAGAGCGCCCAGAAAGCGAACCTCGGAGTCGTCGTCGTGTGTACCCTCACCAGCATTTGTCACAGCGGACTTGCCCACGCCGCAGTACAGGTCGGCGGAACCGCGCTTTTCGCGAGGTATAGCCGGCTCGACGAGCTCCAGGCGGACTCGGAGGGCGTCGTGAATGTCACGCGGGCGGGTTACGATCCGCAGGGCATCCCGGACCTCTTTCAGGTGCTGCTGAAGGAGCGGGAATACCAGCCGTCAAAGGTCGAAGGATGGTTCGCATCCCATCCTCTGGAAGAGGCGCGGATCCAGAGGGCGAAGGATCTGATCGCGCAACAGCGGCTCGAGCCATCACAAAAGCTGATCGTCGATTCACGGGAGTTTCACGCATTCAAGACGCGCGTGTCCGAGCTTCCAGCCCCACCACCCCCGAGGCAGCTTCCGGGCGATCAACAGGAATAAGCGGATCGAGCATTGCGCGAATAGAATTACTCGCCCCCGAAATATTCCTCGTCACAAACAGAACCGCTTCTCATGAATCGCATCGCACTCGCAATTGGCCTCACCGCCTGCTTTCTCGGCGCCTCGAAGCTGCCGGCACAGGCAACGCCCATCGACTGGGCTGCGCTCGCGCGCGAGTCCCAGGCCGTCCTGTCCGACTACCTCCGCGTCAACACTACGAATCCTCCCGGAAACGAAATCCTCGGCGCGAGGTTTCTGAAGGCGATTCTCGATCGCGAGGGAATCGAAGCTCGGATACTGGACACTACCGAGCTGGGGCCAAATCGAGCCAACCTCTACGCGCGGCTGCGCGGGAACGGCGGCAAGAGGGCGATCGCGCTCGTTAATCACCTCGACGTCGTTCCGGCCACACCTGCTTCATGGTCCGTCGATCCGTTTTCTGGAGAGGTGAAGGACGGTTATATCTGGGGACGCGGCGCGATCGACATGAAGGGAAACGGAATCGCCCAGCTCATGGCCATGATCGCTCTGAAACGGTCGGGCGTTCCGCTGACGCGCGACATTGTGTTCATCGGAAACGCCGACGAAGAGCTTGGTTCCATGGGAGCCATAATGTTCGTCAAGCAGCATCCCGATCTGATCCGCGACGTGGAGTACCTGCTGACCGAAGGTGCTGACAACGTTCTCGACGAAAGAGGAAACGTTGTCTACTTCGCGGTCGGTGTCTCCGAGAAGCGCACATTCTGGCAGCATCTCACAGTGAATGGGGTGCCATCGCACGGATCACGTCCCACCAAGCAGAATCCGGTTCCCCGGCTCGTCGCGGCGCTGTACCGGATCTCACAGTACGAGACCCCCCTCCATCTGACTCCGGGCGTCGACAAGTTCTTTCGCGACATCGCACGGACATACCCGGAGCCGCAGCGATCCTGGCTCTCCAACGTGAGCGCCGCGCTCGAGAATCCGCGCGTCAAGGATTGGATATTGAGCGATGTGTCATGGAACGCGGTACTCCGAAACACCATCTCGCTGACGGGTCTCGCCGGCTCGAACAAGATCAACGTCATCCCGGGAGTGGCAACCGCCGACATCGATGTGAGACTACTCCCCGATCAGGATACGACGGAATTTCTGCGGACGCTGGAGAAGATTGTCGGAGACACGGCCGTGCATTTCACCCACCTGGGCAACACGAAGGCACCACTGGAGAGTCCGATAAATACCGTCCTTTCCGGGCGATAGAGAGAGCAGCTCACGAGCGGGAGCCGGGTGCATTCGTTACGACTCCAATGGAGACTGCCGCGACGGACAGGCCGACATACCGCAAGGTGGGAATCACGACCTACGGTTTCAGTCCCTTCAAGGTTCCGCGACCGGAAATTCAGCGCGGGATGCACGGCAACGACGAGCGTCTGTCGGTCGAGAACGTCGGGTACGGCGTGCGGTTCTATTACGACATACTGCGCTACGCGCAGTAGCCGGACTTCGAGCTAGCTGGTCAGCCCTTGTGCCGGAAAGTGATGCGTCCTCTCGTAAGGTCGTAAGGTGACACCTCGAGAGTTACGCGATCTCCCGCGAGAACGCGGATGCGGAATCTCCGCATCTTTCCCGCAATCGTGGCATGTACGTCGTGGCCGTTGTTCACCTGCACGCGGAACGTCGCATCGGGCAGCACTTCGGTAACGGTTCCTTCAAGCTCGATTGCTTCTTCCTTTGCCATAAGGCTCCTTGATCGATACGGTGATAGTTAAAACCCACTGCGAGGGGAGCTAGGTGGGGGGTGCGAGGTCCTAGGTCTGAGGTGGGAGGTAGAAGCGCCACAGGGCGCGTTACCTCGTACCTCGAACCAAATACCTCGCACCTCCAACCTAGCTCTTTTCGCAGTGGCCGTTCAAATGCCTTCCTGTGGTAGTAGCCAGAAGAAAAAAAACGGGGCCGACCTGGAGTTGTCCAGATCGGCCCCGCTTCTATCCTGCGTTCAGCAAGCTACGACTTAAGCGCCGAGCTTGGTGACGTTCTCGGCCGCGGGGCCTTTCTGGCCCTGCACGACGTCGAACTCAACGCGCTCGCCTTCAGCCAACGACTTGAAGCCGTTGCCCTGAATGGCGGAGTGATGAACGAAGCAATCCTTCTGTCCGTTCTCGGGGGTGATGAAGCCAAAGCCTTTGGCGTCGTTGAACCACTTTACTTTGCCGGTGGTACGCATGTTCGGTACATCCTCATTCAATTGTGTCGGAGTGCCGTGTTTGCGGTACCTGTCCGACTACTGTTTGTTCGCGGCCGAAATGGCCGCATTTTTTCGCCAAGAAACCAAAAAAGACCCGTCAACATCCCAGGTCCCTCTGCAGTTCGCTGGCTCCAGAGCGCATCGTTGCGCTTCAGGGTTTAAACCTAACCAACCAGGGGGTGGCAGTCAATAAAAGATATGGTCCCTGACCATCTCGAGATATGACTCTCCCATTCGGTCCCCTGACCTGCCGATGGAGACCGTCCGCGCTCCGGTCATCCACAGGTAGCCGGAAGCGCCAGAGCGTCGCACATTCTTGGGCGCATGCCATACGCCTTTCACACCGCCGATGTCTTCACTGATCACCTTCATGGCGGGAATCCGCTCGCCGTGATCCCGGACGCGCGCGGCTTGTCTGAAACGCAAATGCAGGCAATCACGCGCGAGTTCAACTACTCCGAAAAAGTCTTCGTTTTTCCC
>DASWGL010000028.1:0-2066 GCA_036393735.1 Gemmatimonadaceae bacterium
GTTCTGCTCGATGTACGGTGCACTCGGTTCCTCGGTCCCGAACCGAGGGAGCGTTTGGAAATTCATTCCTGAAAACTACTGATTTTCAAGTCAGCATAAGGCCAGCATAAGCGTCCGGGCCGGCCATCGCCTACCATGACCGACAGTCTCCCAATGTTCTTGGATGTCGGCGACACTCGGAGACGTACCCTTGTACAGTGCGAGCGTTGCGAGCACGTCTCTCACGCCTTGGCGCACGATGGGTCGTCCCCGGTGCGACACACACTTTGCGCTGACGGCGCTGTTTCGAGTCCGTATTTCCGCAGCCGACCGTACAACTGCGTCCGGGTGATCCCCAACCGGCGCGCCGCTTTCGATTTGTTTCCGTCAGACTCGGACAGGACCTCCTCGATGGTTCGACGTTCGATGTCAGACAAGCGCGGCAGCCGCCGCGGCGCCACGACGCTCGAGACCTGAAGAGACCGATGGTCTGCCGTGATGATCCCGCCGTCACACAAGATGACCGCGCGCTCGAGCGCGTTGTGCAGCTCGCGCACATTGCCTGGCCAGTCGTGGCACATCAGCGCCGCTCGTGCGTCCGGCGTCAGACCCGCGGACGAACATCCGCTCGATCGCTCGAACTCCCGAAGGAATGCATCGGTCAGCAGCGGGATGTCGCCACGACGCTCACGCAGCGGCGGGATGCGGTGAGGTCCTTCAGACGAATCAGCCCGGCCTCCACTCGATCGGTGCACGTCGACCCTTGGGTGTCGTCGCGAGCTTCACGCCGTGGAACGGCGCGAACGTCCTCTCGTGGCGTGCGGTCATCTCGCCGGTGGCCACCGGCAATACCGTGGGACCGACGACGCACCAACTGTCCTGAACCCCAGCGTGTGGTTCTACAACGCGGGCGGAGCGCTCGACTACAGCCTGCAAGTCCATAAGATCCAGGACAAGGACACCGCCGGCCGACTCTGCGTCGACTACCTGGCACAGCTCGTTCACATTGTCGGAGTCAAGTTGACCGCTGACCGTGAACACCACCGTTCGGCCGCTGGTGCGATGAATTTTCAGCATCGGCCCCCGTCGCTCCGAACGCAATTGCCAGGCCATTTGGAAGGTCCCTGAACGTACGGGGGTCTGGCAGACGTGGCGAGGCGAGATTTCGCCAATGGTGAAATGCGGGACAACACGAACGTCAAGAACGCTTTGGCGCTCGCGTGCGAAAGCGGCTTTTGTTGATCTTCAGCGTACGAATCTTCGATTCAAGCGTTGAACGCGGAATGCCGAGTCGCGCGGCCGCCCCTGAGGGCCCAAACACTCGCCCTTCGGTGGCCCGCAGTGCGTCTTCTATGAGCGCCTTCTCGTGTGAAGCCAGCGCGCCGGAGATTCCGAGCCGGCTCTCGACGGCGGGTCGCGTGGATAACCAGCTCTCGTCCACGGTGAATTCGTCGGTATCGGACACGATCACCGACCGCTCGATCACGTTTTGCAATTCGCGGACGTTCCCAGGCCACGGATACGACTTCAGGCGATCGAGTGTTCGCTTGCTGACACGTCGGATTGTCTTGCCTGCTTTCCGCGCGTAGCGATTGATGAAGTACTCTACCAGCACCGCAATGTCTTCCTGACGTTCCCGCAACGGGGGCATCTCTAGCGGAAATACGTTGAGCCGATAAAACAGGTCCTGGCGGAACGGGCCAGTTGCCACAGCCTCGCTCAAATCACGATTCGTCGCGGCAATGACACGAACATCAACCCGAATCGGATGTTGTCCCCCGACTCGCTCGAATTCACGTTCCTGGAGGACCCTCAGCAACGCCACCTGGGTGTCGGACGCGAGTTCTCCTACTTCGTCCAGGAAGATCGTTCCGCCGTCCGCCAACTCGAACCGACCGAGCCGTCGCTGGAGAGCGCCGGTAAACGCGCCCTTCTCGTGACCGAAGAGCTCCGAGGCAATCAAGTCGCGCGGAATAGCCGCACAGTTCACGGCCACGAACCCTCTTGAGGCACGCGGTGACCGTCGATGAATGGCCCGCGCGACGAGTTCTTTGCCGGTACCGGTTTCACCGCTAATCAGAACCGTT
>DASWGL010000029.1:0-2274 GCA_036393735.1 Gemmatimonadaceae bacterium
TGATTTGGGAATCCTTGACCTTGTGCAGAAAGACCGAAACCGAGTCGATCGCCACGCGCTTGGCGCCCAGAGCTGCGATCCGCTCGTGCATCATCAGCAGGTGTCCTTCCACCATGATGTTGGGCTGTGGGATGAAGACAATCTCAACCATCCCGGCTTCGATTTCGTGTTCGAGATCCCAACCCATGCCCGTGGCCGTGGCGCGCAGTCGTTCCTCGGTCTCTTCGAACGAAAAGAAGATCCCTTTTTCGCCGGCCTTGGCCCCTCGGTAGAGGAACTCGAGCAAGAGCACAGTCTTGCCTGTCCCGGCCACGCCGGCGATGAGCAGGCTGGAGCCGCGCGGTATCCCCTCTCCCAGAAGCTCGTCGAGCTTGGAGATACCGGTCTGGCAACGCGCCTTCCTGTTCTCCTCCAGATCCGCTTGCGGCTCTCGGTGGATGGTGACACGCGGGGCAAACACTTCGATACCATTCGAGGTGATGACGAATGGATGTTCGTCGGTGCTGTGATGGGTTCCGCGCATCTTGTGGATCTGGCAGAACCGCGCCTGCTCGCCGGACGACTCGCGATGCGCGAGCGCGAGCAGACCGTCGATGACCGAGAAGAGAGGATTGGTCTGGTATTCCTTCGGCCCGTACTCCCCCAGGAGCAGGGCCGTGGTCTCCCAGGCCATTAAATTAACTGCGATCTCGTAGATGAATTTGCGCAGCTCTTTCCGGGACTTGGCCAGATCGTCGAAGGTCTTGAAGCTATCGATGACGACGATCCCCGGCTTGACCTTCTTCAGGTGATCCATGATCAGCGCGGGGATCTGTTCGAGCCCGTCCGCCCGGACGATGGCGCCGAGGTCGACGAAGTGAATGCCCCCATCGAGCTTCTCCGGGTCGAAGAAGGAAAACTGCTTCAGGTAGCGCAGTGTCTTCGCCGTCGGCTCCGAGAGGGTACCGAAATAGAGAACTCGAGTTTTCGGGGAGGCATGGTGAAAGGAGATCTGCTGAGCGAGGATGGTCTTGCCCGAACCCGGTGGACCACTGATGACCATTACCGATCCCGTCGGCAGCCCTCCGTTGAAGATCGCATCGAGGTTGCGGACGCCTGTTTCAAGGCGGGGAATCACCGTGTTCTTCGTCATGACTTCGCTCCCTTGGTGCCCTTGTTTCCTCGGGCCTTGCGCTGGCTCTCAGACGCGATCTCGACGCCGACTAAATCGCCGAGCGCGACCTTCGACAGCTCCGAATGCAGCGCGGGGGTGAGAATGTCGGACGTCAAGTTGCCGAGGATCATCAGGAACTCAACCAGGACGAACCGCATCCCGTCCGCGAGCTCGCGGTCGTTCAGCCCACCGACGCGCCCGCGAAGCTCATCGCAGCGAACTCCAGTCGCCTCCACTTTGATCGCGGAGAGCAGTGGGAACTTTTCGGCAGCGTTGTACAGCACGCGATCGAGGATCGCGGTGAGAGTTACGTCCCCGAGCGCGATGTGGGTCCGCCGATGCAGCGCGCCGAGGGCCTGTTCGAACAGTTTCAGAAGCAGTTCCGGCGGCAGGCCCTTTGGGGCCCGCGCCATCCACGCATCTACGCAGGCGACGTGAGTAACCTCCTCAAGCATTGGCTACGCTCGATAGGGGCGCGCGGTCCTCGCCCCCCCTTTCGCCCCCGCCGCTCTCGCTCGTTACTGTCTGTCGTCCTCGCGGAGCAGCCAAAGTTGGAGAGGGAGCGAACCCGTGCGAATGAATGCCGTCGGAGAAGGAAGCCATTCCAAAAGAAAAGGGTCTGGGGACTCGATGCGGAGATACTTCGGGCAAGTGGATCAATCGCTGTCCCGACAGACAGACGAAGTCACTTTGGGCGGCTAAGTGCCGTCGTTTCTTGGCGACGTACCTTTCCATCCGCCTCGCTCCCTGTCCTTTTTACTTGTCCCCAAGCTCGGCGCCTGACCGCCTCAGGAGCCTAGACCAAGCGCGGCTACTCTCGCCAGGCCGACGAGCGTCGTCAATGCGACTGTGCAACGCCAGTAGGAAGGCTAACGAGTGGCTTAGCGCACCGCACCTCTTTGAGCGGGACGAGCAGTGGTGGAAGGGCTCGCGCAGCTCCGCGAGCTCGGCCCCTTCGCGTAAGTCACTGCGACTGAAGGTTCGACATTTATTGACTTAAAGTGGTTGCAAGTCTCTGGCCCCAGTGCCTCGGATCGGACAAGAACGTGCGGCGCGCCCGCAGGAAGTACGACGACGAGAACTGAACTGGCTCTGCCACCCGGCTCGGGAGGAGCAGCGCC
>DASWGL010000030.1:0-3349 GCA_036393735.1 Gemmatimonadaceae bacterium
TCGAGCTGGGGGTCGCGGGTTATTTTTCAGATCCGCGTAGGGCGACGGACCTCACGCCCTTCAGGGTGGTCGGCAGGGTACAGGAATCCGTATGGGAAAGTCTGGGTGATTTTGACCTCATCAGTGACCTGAAAGGGATCAAAATCCCCTCGATAATCGTTTCTGGGCGTGACGATCCGATTCCACTCGCGTCTTCCAGTGAAGCCGCTAATGCGCTCGGAACGAACCTCGTGGTTCTGGACGAGTGCGGCCATGTGCCGTACGTTGAACAGCCGCAAGGGCTATTCAAGGCACTCGACCCATTCCTCGATGAATCCACTCCGTCCGTACGAAGCTGAAACTCGGTCATGACATCAGACTCCGGCGTCACACAGCACGCGATCAGCTCGATCATGGTCGACGGCAAGGAATACAAGGTCGCGCTCCGTCTCGCGTACGATGGCGTGGAATACATTGGCAGGCTTTGGTTCAGCGATCCGTCGAGCGATCAGATGGGTATTCCGGATCACGGCGCCGTTCCGGGCCGCACGATCGCTGAGGCGGTCGAAGTAGCCAGAAAACTCACTCCCCAGGACCTCGAGAGGCGCTGCCACCGCGCTCTCGCCGACAAGAGACGCTACATTCGGCTTCGCCGCGCGACGGAAGAGATCATTACCAAGATCAAGTACATGAACCGCGTTGCGGTCACGATGCGCCACGGGATGCTCGACAGCGAAGGCGCCAGCCAGGAGCTCGAGCTGATTCAGAAGCAGATCGAAGAGATCGTGAAGACGCTGCCCTTCCACGCCGGAATCGAAGAGACGGCCTAGTTCTCCGCCCTCATATATTGGGGGCATGGATTCCCGCTCGGCCGCGCACGTTCTCTCCCAGATCGGCGCCCTCCTCCAGGTAAAAGGCGAACAGAAATTCAAGGCGCGCGCGTACGCCGGCGCGGCCCGTTCGCTCATCGCGCTCGACACCGATGATCTTGCTCCCTTGCTACGCTCGGGCGAGCTGGCGGACACCCCAGGAATAGGGCCCGCGACCTTGTCGGTCGTTCGTGAGCTGGTCGAGACGGGCGAGTCGTCGTACCTCAACCAGCTGCGCGAAGGAATGCCGGAAGGATTGCTGGAGCTCTTTCGCGTTCCGGGACTCAACGCCGCCAGGATTCAGGTGATTTACGACGCGCTCGGCGTACAGACATTGGAGGACCTGGAGCGCGTGGCGCAGAACGGCCAATTGGCCGAGTTGCCGAAGTTCGGCAAGAAAACAGCGGAGAAGATCCTTCGAGGGATCGAGATCCTGCGGCGCGACGCGCACCTCAAGCGCTTTCCGGCGGCGGCAATCGAGGCGCACCTCCTGCTCGCCAACATCGTGAAGCACCCCGATATCGCTCAGGCCGAGGTCGCGGGGTCTATCCGCCGGCACAGCGAAGTCGTCGGCGACATCGACATCGTGGCCGAATGTTCGGCGGATCCTGCGAAGGTGGCGGGATCGTTTGCGCGGTCTCCCGGCGTGAGCGAGAGCAAGATCCGCGAGGACCCGGGGTCAGTGCACATTCAATTCGTCGACGGGACGCACCTCGATATGCACTGCGTCACCAAGGATGATTACCCGGTAGCGTTGTGGCGTGCGACGGGAAGCACGGCACACGTCGAGGAGATGAACGTGCTCGCCCGGAACAAAGGGCTCGAGATCGCCGGCAATTCGCTGATCGGAAAGGGGGGAAAAAGGGTGAGGCTGAAGGACGAAGATGCGTTTTTCACTGCGCTGGATCTGGAGCCGATTCCTCCCGAAATGCGGGAGGGGATGGGTGAAATCGAGGCCGCGGCGCGGCGCGACCTGCCCAACCTGGTGACCTTCGACGATCTCCGCGGCGTTCTGCACTGTCATTCCGACTGTTCCGATGGAACCGCGACGATCGAGGAAATGGCGAATGCCGCAAAGGAGCGCGGCTGGGATTACATCGGAATCTCCGATCACTCGGAGTCAGCGTTTTACGCCGGCGGACTAAAGCGGGACAAGCTTGTACGGCAGCAGGAGGAAATCGACCGCCTGAATGCGGAGATGAAAGGCTTCCGCATCCTCAAGGGAATCGAAGCCGACATCCTGGCCGATGGCCGACTCGACTACGACGCGGAAATTCTGGACGGTTTCGACTACGTAGTGGGATCGATCCATTCGCGCTTCAGCATGGATGGAGACGCGATGACGAAGCGCGTGCTCGCGGCGTTCGACGATCCACACCTCACGATCCTGGCGCATCCGACCGGCAGACTGCTTCTCACGCGCGAGCCCTACCCGATCGACATTGAAGCGGTGCTCGAGAAAGCCGCGCGAGTTGGAGTGGCGGTGGAGCTTAACGCCGATCCACACCGGCTCGATCTCGACTGGCGGTATTGTCGCCAGGCGAAGGAGCTGGGCGTGACGATCGAGATCGGACCCGATGCGCATTCGACGGCCGGGCTCGACAACGTGCATTTTGGAATTGGAATGGCGAGAAAAGCGTGGCTCGAGGCGGGCGAGATTCTCAACACGCGAAGCGCGGACGACGTGCTCGCGTTTGCGCGCAGGCGGCGGAGCAAGTGAAGCGTAAGGTCGCAAAAGCAAAGCTCCGCGCCGCTCCGGTGCGAAAGGCGGGGCGTCGCCGAATTGCGAAAAATGCCATCGGTCCCTACGCGCTCGAGGTTTTTTCGCGTCTCAAGCGCGAGTATCCCGATGCACGCACTGAGCTAGACTACAAGACGCCGCTCCAGTTGGCGATTGCGACGATCCTGAGCGCCCAGTGCACCGACAAGCGCGTGAACATGGTGACCCCGTTGCTCTTTCAGACTTTCCCGACGGCCGCGTCGCTCGCCGATGCGCCGCCGGAAAAACTGGAGGAGATCATCAAGAGCACGGGGTTCTTCCGCAACAAGACGAAGAGCCTGATCGGGCTCGGCAAGGCTCTGGTCGAGCGGCACAACAGAGAGATTCCGGACTCGATGGAGGAGCTCGTCAAGCTCCCCGGAATCGGACGCAAGACCGCGAACGTCATCCTTGGTAACGCGTTCGGGAAGAACGAAGGCATCGTCGTTGATACTCATGTCGCAAGACTGAGCCACCGACTCGGCCTCACGAAGGAGACGGACCCGATCAAGATCGAGCAGGATCTGATGCCGCTGTTTCCGCGCAAAGATTGGGCGCTGCTCTCGCATCTCCTGATCTTTCACGGCCGTAGAGTCTGTGAGGCGAGACGGCCCAAGTGCGAAATCTGCGTGCTCAACGACATCTGCCCGTCGAGCACGGTCTAGTGTTATCATACAGGCCGAAGCCGGCAATGGAAAACAAACTGCAACTGAACGGGTGCGAGCTGTCTGAAGCGTTGTTG
>DASWGL010000031.1:0-3448 GCA_036393735.1 Gemmatimonadaceae bacterium
TCACCCGGAAACCCAACAATCACATCGGTGGTCAGTGAGACATTGGGAATCGCTGCCCGCAACTCGTCTACGCACGCGAGAAACTGCTCGCGCGTGTAACGGCGCAGCATGCGCTTGAGAATGCGGGTCGAACCCGACTGCATTGGAAGGTGCACGTGCTCGCAATGCGCTTCGGTCTCGGCCATTGCCCTGATCACGGCTTTGCTGAAATCGTTCGGATGCGGACTCGTGAAGCGCAGCCTTCTCACGCCTGGAACGCCGCCGACAGCCCGCAGCAGATCCGCGAAGTCGTGCTGGCCGTCGAAATAGGAGTTCACCGTCTGCCCGAGCAGGACGATCTCGGAGATCCCGGAAGCGACGACGGCCTCGGTTTCACGGACGACTTCCGCAAGTTGACGGCTTCTCTCCGGGCCCCGGGTTGTCGGAACGATGCAGTACGTGCACTTGTAATCACATCCGCGCTGGACGGGAATCCACGCCTTCACCCCGTCGAAGCGGCGCGGCGTGAAGTCTTCGTAGTGTTCCTCGAGATCGAAGTCGGTGGCGGTCGCCCGAACGCCGGCGCGCGCTCCCTCGATCAGTGCAGGCAAGTCACGGTAGCCATCGGGCCCGATCACAAGGCTGACGTGCCGGGCACGATCGAGCAGCTGCGATCCGAGTCGTTGCGCCATACAACCGGTCACGCCGAGCACGGCATTGCGTTTCATCCGGCTCTTCATCTCTCCGATCCGGCCGATCACGCGCTGTTCCGCATGGTCGCGGATCGCGCAGGTGTTGATGAGGATTACATCCGCTCCGTCCGGCTGCTCGACCGATTCATAGCCGCATTCGGCCAGCTTGCCGAGCATGAGCTCGGTGTCGCTGACGTTCATCTGGCAACCGTAGGTCTCTATGTAGACTGTTGGCCGGGGGCTCTGCAGCATGGCGGAAAGATAAGCTTTATCGGGCGGAGCCGGTTCCCGTCGCAGCCGCTTGCTGGGCACCCGCGACCTGGGTCTCCATCGCCGCGGGGTCCACCGGTAGCTCGATGTAGAAGGAGCTACCCTTGCCTTCGGCGCTCTTCACCCAGATCCGCCCC
This sequence comes from Gemmatimonadaceae bacterium, assembly GCA_036393735.1. Taxonomy (GTDB): domain Bacteria; phylum Gemmatimonadota; class Gemmatimonadetes; order Gemmatimonadales; family Gemmatimonadaceae; genus UBA4720. Next base: position 1,079 of record DASWGL010000031.1, read on the forward strand.
CGATGTCTTTCGACTACGAGCTTGCAGAAAGTGAGACCGAGTCCGGAGCTGCGCGTGCGTGGAGTTCGGGGCATCTCGACCTGTCCGAACTTCCGGAAAATGACTTCATGGTATTCCGGCGGAATCCCCGGGCCGTTGTCGGTCACGGTGAAAAGAACTCCATGGCCGGCTCGCCGTGCTGCGAGCTCGAGATGAACCGGGCTGGAGGAGTGAGTCACAGCGTTCTGTATCAAGTTCGAGAATACGCGCTTGATCAGACCCTTGTCGCCGGTGAAGACAGGAGCGTCGTCGGCCACAGAGACCGAAACCGTCGTTTGCTCCTGCTGAAATCGGTGGCCCCATTCATGAACCAGCTCGGCGAGAAGCGCACCGGGCGCCATCGGTGCGAGGGTGAGCGTTATGTTCGTCTCCTCGATCCTCGCCACCTCGAGAATGTCGTCGATCAGTGCGAGCAGATCCTCCGACTTCGACTCGACGTCGCCGATCGCGACCTTCTGCGGAGTCGTCACCTCGCCGAAGTCACCGTCAGACAGCATCTCGAGCGTCGCCAGCACTGAGGTGAGCGGCGTCTTGAGATCGTGCACGATCATCTTCATCAAGTCGTCGCGGACTCGCTCGAGCTCGCGCAGCTTGCGCAGGCTGTCTTCGAGCGCGTCGGTGGCAGCCTTGAGCTTGAGCAGACTTCGCACGCGCGCCCCGAGCACGAGGCGATTGTGAGGCTTGGTCAGAAAATCGTCGCCCCCCGCCTCGATGCCGCGAACACGGTCGCTCGTATCGTTGAGCGCCGTGACGAAGATGACCGGAATTCGCGCCGTGCGTGGATCGCGCTTGATGCGGCGGCACACCTCGAAGCCCGTGGAGCGGTCGTCGACACCGAGGTCTCCTGGCGGCATCGACACATCGAGAATGCAGAGGTCGGGATGCTGCTCGAAAGCGGCGGCGACCGCCGAGGGCCCATCCACCGCGGTGATGGTGTCGTAACCCAGGCTGTTCAGCTGGTCCAGCAAGAGCTCGACATTGGCGGGAATGTCGTCAGCGACGAGAATTACTTCGCGCTTGCGATCGCCCGCGTCCGCCATGTCAGGGGGAAACTCTCAGCCCAATGCTGAGAATGAAGCCGCGCTCCTTGATATCCGAACTGGCGCTTCTGCTGGCGCGCTGGATCGCGACATCGAGGCTCGCGCGGTCACGCGTGAGCGGCGCTCCGAACCCGGCGGCGAAGCTTTTCTCCGATACTTTCTGGCCGTTGAGCCCGAAAGGCAGCGTCCGGAATCTTGCACCGGCCCGGAGAGTAATGATTCGCTGCAGGATGCGCGGTCCGCTCGCTTCCAGGCCCGCTCCGGTGTCCCATCCATCGAATGCCTGAATCCCGGAAGAGGAAAACGAGTTGAGAGAGCTCCAGTTGTCGTGCGCTACCCGCGCCGAAACTGTGGCCCCGGGAATCCCCTCGAAGGTCACGGAGGCCGAGTAGTGGTCAGGAAGCCGTCCGCTGCCGATGGCAGTGTCTCCCGACTGAGCACGGAGATCCCCGCCTTTGCGACCGGAGAGCGCGAACCCGATGACACGAGACGGATGCCACTCCACGCCGAGCGAGCCGGCGAACCCGGCGTAACTGATGCGGCCGGCCTGCGCGGAGCTGATGAACTCCGCGCTATCAGGGAAGAGCTGCGAGAACGTGATTCGGTTGCTGCCGGCGAACACATGCGCACCAACTCCTATTCGAAACACCGGGCTCGTCGACCACGCCAGCGCGAGTCTCAGATCGTCGATCGCGCCAAGCACCTTGTTCCGTTCCGTGAGAGTGACCGTGTCCGTTGGCGCTCCGACAATTTGCGTCCGTTTGAGATTCGTTTCCGAGGAACGATCCAGAAAAGTCGATGAGCTGAGCCCCAACGTCCACGACTGGCCCATAGGGAGCACACCCTCAATGAGCGGGAAGCGGGCCGTCGTCGTGTTGGCGGTTCCTGATGCCGTCGTCACGCGTCGAAACTCGGGGGAATACTGCAAGAAAAGCGCGGCTGATCCCACACCCGCAAGCGAGGCTGGAGACACGGAACTGAGAGCGTCGAAATCGGCTATCCCACCACCCGTTCCTTCCGCGCGCGCGCTGAACCCACCCGCGGGATATCCGAGACCCTGAAGACTGAGCGCGCCCTGGGCTTCGCTGCGCGACCCGAACGAGATCGTGACGAGTGCGGCTGCGACAAAGTACGGTTTGCGCATCAAGGGAGCCCCAATGGAACCTTGGAAGTGTAACTAATTCTCAGCCGCGGCCGCAGAGCGACCACGTCCTCGCTTGATGAGAAGCGAAGTTCGAGCGGCGAGTTGCCCTCGGTGACTGATTTAAGCACGATCGCGCGCGGAAGGGTA